>JAJFJX010000480.1 GCA_021773655.1 Panacagrimonas sp. | reverse complement strand
GATGACCAAGGAAGAACTCGCACGACTCGAAGCCGTCGAGGTGATGCTGGCTGCCATCCTGGGGGAGCCGCTCGCCACCGACAAGACCAAGACCGCGGACGCCAAGGTCCGGGAGGAAGCGAAGAAGGACAAATGATTTGGGCAATCTTGGGGACGCTCTTTGTTCTGGCTCTCACGAACCGCACGAGCCCCGTGGGCGGCTCGCAGCCGCTGGCCTCTGGCTTGCCTGCGAAGCGGCGCGGCGGCGCATGCTGTGACACGTGCGCCGACGGTGACCCATGCCCGACCGACGTGGCCAAGCTGATGTCCGGCGCCATCACTCCGCGCGAGTTCCAGGACCGCGCGGTCAAGACCCGGCGCGAAGCCGCCGAAGCAGGGACCGCACGGCACGAGGCGTCCGGCATCCCGAATTGGGTGAAGAGCCGTGCATAGCTCCATGCATCGATATGCAGCATTTGGGGGTGAGCTCGAGCCCCTCGAGGACGATTCCACCCAAATCCTGCATGGGGGCCGCATACGGTGCTAGGGCTCCTTGCGCTCATCGCCTTGGGCATGCTGGCGCTCGCGGCCGGCGGCTCGCGGCCGGCCGCGGCCACCGTCGAAGGCGTGCGCGCCGAGGTGAAGGCCCACGGCAGGAACTCCACCCCGGACAAGATGAGGCTTCCGCTTCCCGCGCCCAACAATCGCGTCACGATTGACCTGGTGGCGTCTGTCGAGTCGGTGAAGGGGAACGCGACGGTGCACTGTCTCGGCAGGAACGTAACCGGAAAATGGACCTACCTCGTCCGAGGTGACGCGGTCACCCGCATGAGCACAACGAACGGCGCGGGCTTCGAGCCCATCGTCGAAGTGCAGGGGACTCAGCTCCGCATCCGATGGACCCACACGAACTGGGGGCCGGGCTGTCACTTCGACAAAACGGATTTTCCGCAAGGCGTGAACGGGTGGCAGTGGACCGCGTTCGCGGAAGCGCGGGGCGAATGATGGACGCCGAGCTGGTCGGCCTCATCGCGGACGGGGCGACGCCCGTGGCCCCGGTGCTCTTGTTCCTCATCTATCGCCGGGTGGTCTCGCTCGAAGCTCAGCTCACCGATGTGCGGCTGAAGCTTGCGCGTCTGGTAGGCTCGAAGGATGCAGCACCGCAAAACGTTCACGACGCTCCTACTAGCCCTCTCGCTCTCCACGGGTTGCGCCAGCCTGGCCCCGCTCGCCAGCAAGCTCGGACAATGGGCGATTGAGAAGGCCGGCCGCGTGGCTGCCTGCTCCGTCCAGGAAGACGAGGATGGAAAGGGTGACCCGTGGTCGAAGACGCGAGCGCTCGATTGCCTCGGTTCCTACGCGACGGACCGGCACACGCCAGCGTGCGAGCGTGCCAACGACTGGGTAGGCAAACACCCCGAGTAACGCCACGACCCCGCAGAGCAAATCCTGTGGGCGCGTGCCAGCCAGTGAGGAACGATGTTCCGCATCCCTTCTCCCCAACGGCCCCTGCGGTCGGCTACGGTCGTGCCCATGCCTACAACCCAACACCACAAGCGCCCACGCGCATCCATCATGAAGCAACGGCTTATCGACGGCGATTGCATCGCAAAGCTGTACGTGACCGTTGACACCGGGCCGCTGCCCCATCAGCCTCGCGGCGAGCGGGAGTACTACGCGGTCGGCCGACTGCAGCTAGTCCAGTCCGAGAACCTCACCGGCTATCAGGATGTGGAGCTGTTCCACGAGGTCCTGCGCATCACCAGCGTGAGCGACGAGTACCCGCAGGACGACGACATCGAGATAGCGTCCGACTTCGTGCGCGGCGTGTGTGCCCACCTCGGCGCCATGTTGCTGTCCGAACCGAACCGCGAAACCCTCGCGGTCACGAAGCGCTTCATCGAGAACATGCACAGCCTCGTGCGCAACCGAAAGGCGGTTGGCTGATGAGCGACCGTGCGTGTCGAAGCCGGAGGTGCGCAAGGACTTCGAAGAAATGCCGGCCGACCTACGCGACGTGATTCTCACTGCGTTTCGGTCCGGCGTGATGATGGGGATGCAGCTGTTCGAAGGCCCGCAAGACGCGGCCGGAGCAATGGCGATGGTGAAGCGAGCGAACCTGCTCGCCGAGCGGTTCGAATGCCCCATCCGCTTCGAGGCCGACGCGTGGGACAAGCCCGCGCCACCCGCGGGGGAGTCGAACTGATGGGGCGCAAGAATGGACTCATCACGTGCCGGAGCTGTCGCCAGCAAGCGCCCTCCGAGACATACCCCGGCGCGTCGCAAGTGTGCGTCGCGTGCATTCCTGTCGACGACACCCGTCGCGTGCGGAACCGGGGCAAGCGAGGCAGGGAGCACCCCCGGCACTCAACGGGCCCGTACGCGAACGGGGCAGAGGCAAGGGATTGGATTCGCCGACTGTCGGCGTTCCAGCAGCAGTGCTCCGACCTGTGGGAGCCCGTCGCCATTGCCGGGTCGCCCATCCCCACGAGCCCAACGACGGCCGTTGTGAATGTCCGCCTGCGCAACGACAGCCGCTTCGAATCCTGGCACTTTCGCAAGGTCGAGGGACGGTTCGTCACCGAGCGAGGCAAGCGGAGATGGCGGGTCGCACCGTCGTGCGTCCGGGTCTGTATTTCGGTGCCAGAGGAGGTGCCGTACTAATGGGCGACATCAAAAAGCAGACGTCGTGGCAGGTCATGCAGGCCGCGTTCGAGGAAACCTGGCGGCGCCATGGCCTCGATGAAGAGCTGGCCGACTACAAAGAAGCCTACCGCGCTCTGTTCTGCGCCGGCTGGACGGAGGGCCAGTCCGCGATGCTTCACCACATCGAGGGAAAGATGGGGTTGAAGCGCTGATGGCAATGCCAACGACACCCACGACGCGCGACGTCCGAGCCTGCAACCTGGTGATGGGTGACCTCTTCGCATGGGCCGGCCGATGGCGCGAGGTGGACACGCTGGATGTGCAACTGAAGACCGAGGCAATGAAGGCTGGCGCGAAGGCTAAGCACGGGCCGAGCGACAGGGCGTGGGCCAAGGCAATGGCGCCGATGCGTGAGGGCTACGGCCGCAGCCAGCACGCGATTGTCGTCGGGATTCGAGCCGAGCAGGACGCGGAGTCGGTGAGCCTGGTGATGGAGGTCGACGCGTGGCTTCGCGTCGTGGAGGTCATGTGATGCCGTTCGATGGAACGTGGCCCGGATGTATCGACTGCGGCCGAGAAGACGAGGACTGCACTCGCTACCCGACGTGCGACCACTGCAACGAGCAACGCGTAGCCGGAGTGTCCATGCGCTTCGCAGACGACCCGCGGTCCAGCGGGCGGTCACCTCGTGCGCGGCGGTTTGCCCGATGGGCCCGAACCCGGCGCGAGCTGAGAGGCCGTATGGGCCACGACCCGCGCCCATAGCCGACTGATAAAGTCAAGCCCCCGGCACGCGCGCTTTGCGTATGCCGGGGGCTCTTCTCGTGGACCTCTCGGCCCGGGCTCCTACACCCCGCCGAGACGGTACCACCCCTGTGGGACCCGGAACAGCGTTACGCTAGCGCTCGTCTGTGACGCTCCTACGCGCACTTGAGCCCCACGAAACAAATGCTGCACCCCGCGAGGTGTGCGCGTGGCTCGCGGATGCCATGCCCCCCGAGGTGGCCGCACAGGCCACGCTGAAGGCCGCGACGTCGGAGCGCCAGCGTTGCCTGGTTTGGGCCCGCGACCTTGCTGTGGCCAAGGGAGACGCGCCGTCGGGAAAGTCTCGGGCCGAACGCATCATCCGGTGCGGGCAAATGATGTGGGCCTACAACCCCACGACCAAAGGCCACTCCCACGTGAACCTCTGGTGCCGGGACCGGATGTGCCCGGCCTGCGCAGCGATGCGCTCTCGCAAGCTGACTCGATGTGCCCGTGAGCGCATGGCCCGATTCATGGCCGAACGGGACCGGTCGCTGTTCGCTATGATGACCCTGACCCACGTGAAGAAATCGTGGAGCGCCGAGTCAGCGGGCGAAGCGGTGACGCGGTTCCTCACCTCGTGGCGCAAGCTCGTCAACCGTCGACCCTTCAAGCGCATGGTCCGAGGGTGGATACGTTGCATCGAGGTGGTCTGGTCGACTAAGTCCGGGTACGCGGGGTGGCACGCCCACGCCCATGTGATGCTGGACATCAAGCCGGAGTACCGCGACGAGGCATGGCAGACCATCCGCGACCTGTGGCTGGACATCACCAAGGGGGCAGCACCCGCGCAAAACTTCAAGCCGTTTCACTTCAAACGCGGGGGCAAGGTCGTGCGCTCGTCCGGCGAGCTGGAGCACGAGGGGGAAGCGCTACATGTACTCGGCCAGGTCATCAAGTACATCACCAAGCCATTCGATTTGCCTCTCTCGCGTGGCGTAGCTTTCTTCAGGGACATGGCCGGCCGACGCATGCTCGCGTCTAGCGGAACGTGGAAGGGATTCGAGAAGGAGCTTGACGAGGAGTCTTCGGGTTTTGTCCCGCAAAGCCTCCACGTGGCCCAGGTAGCAACTGCCGCGCTGGCCAATGAGGTCGTCACCGCCGAGTTCATTTTGCAAGACGGAGAACCCCGCCAGTACCTCGGCGGAAGTCTTCAGCCGGGCGAGGTACTCATCCGCCGACGACACGACGCGGCCTCCGTGTTGCGGGCAATCGTTTCCGCAGCAGCGGAGGATGCGAGAGCACGAGACGGACCATCATCACGCGCGGGAACAGCCACCACAGAAGAAGCTCGCGCGGCTTCATGACTTCACCAGTTGCGCGCGCTCGTGTGCCTCGCGATAGAAGGCGCGGTAGCGGTGAATGACGCGCTCGAACGCAGCGATTTGCGCCCGCGTTTCTTTGGAGAAGGTTGCGTCGTTGAGGTTCGTCGCAGCCTTCGCGTGGTCGAATGTTGCTTCGAGCACTGCGAGTTCCTCGGCGACCTGGTCTCGCAGTGCTGCGTAGTCGACGGTGTCCGGGTCACTCATGGCACCACCTCGGCCTCGATGGTCTTGGCCTTCTTCGGCTTCTTCTTCTCCTTCTTCTTCTTCGGCTTCTTCTTCGCCTTCTTCTTCCGCGTGGCCTCGGCGTTGGCGGCCTTCTCCGCGGCGCTCGCCTTCAGCCAATCGTTGATGCCTGGCGCCATCGATTGAATCAGCGCGACGCCCATCTGCCCGGCCTCCTCGTATCGCTTCATGTCGGCCTCGTGTTCGAGCCGCGCCTCCTCCATTTCGACCTCGCGGTGGGCAAACTTCTCCTCACGCGCCGACAACTTGTCCGCCCAAGTCATGACGCCTTCGAGCACCGCGTCCACGCGGTCCACAAGCTTGAAGTACTTGTCCGACATCTGGTTGCGGTCCCGCTGAAGAAAGACGAGGATGTCGCCGCGCGCGGCCTTGTCGTTGCGCGCCTCGTCACCGTCGTCGACATCTTCGCTCCCGCCACCGCGCCGAATCTTCCCGCGTTGGGTGCAGCGTCCAAGCTCGTCCCATTTTCCGTCGGTGACGGAGAACGCGGCGAGGCAAAAGAACAGGTGCGTGGGTTCGTCCTCGTGATTGTCGACGTACGCGCCGCACTTCTCATACATTGCCTCCGCAATGTCGCGTGCATCGAGCGGTAGCGGCTTGTCGTCGGCTCCCAAGACATCGGCGATGACCACCTCGCCGTCTGGTACATCGAGCCACTGGCCCGCGTTCGAGGGTCGAAACATCACGCGCACTGCATCGACGCGCGCGGAGTAGGACCGCAGCAGCGATACCCAGGCGCTTGGAACGGGTCTGTTAGTAGCCATGGCTGCTAATATTACGATTTCAGTTTTAAAAGTGTCAAACGGACACTAAGTCTCGTGCTCTGCTACTGGCGATGTCCAGTTACAAAGACCGACTCGAAAGCTCCCAGGAGCGCCAGGCCAAAGCACGCGCCGCCCGAAAGCTCGCACTCACGTCCACCGTGGGCGGAGTCGTGGTCGGTCCCGTCGCCACCGCACTGGTCCTCGACAATGTCCAGCTCGGCCCTATCACCGGCCGCCAGATGTTCGCGCTGGCCGGAGTGGTGCTCACGTTCCACAAGTACGGCAAGAAACCCGCAGGCCAGGTCATCGCATCAGCGGGCCGGTTTGCGGCAGGCCTCGAAGTGTACGAGCGCTCCAAGAGCCTCGGAAGCATCGGCGGCCTCCTCGGTCTACTCGGCGGCGGTTGAGCCAGCCAGTTCTGTAGGCCTTCACAACGAAGGAAGAAGCAATGCGATACGAACTCAACCCAGCCACGGGTTGCGCCCCGCGGGGCAGCAACACGTACATCCCACCCGAAGAGTGTGGCGCACGCCAGTACGCTCCCGGGTGCATGGTGCCCGTCCCATTCACCGTCACCTTGGCGGCCCTGTCGGTGCCCAACTCTGCAGTGATTGCCACCCAACAGCCGATGAAGCCGTTCGGGATGGAAGCGGCCGCCGGCAGTGTTGCCGACGCGCTCGTTACTGCAATCCTCGTCAATGGAAACATCCCCATCACACCGCAGGGAACCGGCATCAACCTCGCCATTCCCGTAACCCTCTTCTCGATTGCGAGCTTCGAGGGCGGCGTGAATCCGTTTCCGCGTGGCGGGTCCGTGAACATCTCGCGGACGAACCCCATCACCATCACCGCAACCTCAGTGCTCGGTGGTGCGTTCACTGGCGTCCTGTATTGCGTCGCTGCGTAGTCACAGCGTCGTAAGCCGAGCCCGGCCGGCACGCTGTCCAAGGACAGCAAAAGCCGGGCAGTTTTTCGATGAGGACCACCATCATGGACGACGACCTAGTCACTCTCGGAATCGCCATTGGCGTGTTCCTCATCATCGGCGGCGCCGCATCAACGGCAGGCGCTGCCGAGCCCATCCCTGGCGAACCGAGCGAGCCGAGCGAGCCAACGCCAGCAGCCATCGACCCGGACGCGCTCGCGAAGATGTGCGACCTAGACGGGTTGCAGTACGACTCGAAAATGTTCCCGGACCCGCAGTCGGTCATCACGGAGCTTCGAGCGCTCGGCTACCAGGCGTCGGGCTTCATCACCGGCGGCCCATGGAAGCAGCAAATCAAACGGTTTCAACGACACGCGCGAACGCTGTTCCTCAACGGCATGGGCGCGGCCCCGGACTCATACATTGACGGCGTGATGGGTGCGTGCACGTTGCGAGCGCTGAAGGCCGCGAGAGCACGCCGAATCAATGGCGCGTGGGATGGGCCGCTGGACTGATGGCGAACATCATCAACTCCCTGGGCATGACCGCCGCCGACCCGTGCGGGACGAAGGGCGGGCTCTTCGGCGGGTGTGCAGCTTCGGCCATCGTTTCGTGGCTCGAATACCTGGACACGCTAGACCGGGCACTCATCGCACTAGCCGCGAACGTGGATGACAGCGCGGTGCGTGCCGAGGTAGCCCAGTGGCAGACGTTCTACCATGAGCGCTTGCCTGTTTGGGAAAACGCGGCCTCAGTGGCGAAGGGGTTCGGTGCGGTGTCCATCAACTTCGCCCGCGAGATTGTGAAGCTTGCCGAGGCGGGCGCCACAATCCTCGAAGCGAACGGGCGCCAGGCGCCTGTCGTTTCCCGCGAAGCCTTACCACCCGCGGGCGGGGGTGGCCTTGGGGGCGCGGGCCCGGGTTTCATCGCGGGCCTCGTCGTGGCCGGCGGTCTCGTGACGTGGTGGCTCATCGAAAGTCGAGGCGGGCGCTGATGTGGATTCTAGTCATAGGCCTCGTGCTCCTCGCACTGGTAGACTCGGACGCGAGCGGCTCGAAGCCGCCGAAGAAATCGGGCAAGGCGCCCGGGAGCGGACAGGGGAACATGAGCGGCAATCAACGCGACTATCTGAAGGTGCTGGGTGACCTCGCCTCGGTCTCGCTGCAGTGGCCGGGCATCGAGACGTTTCTCGACGCCAAGGCACGTGGTGAGTCCCGCTGGAACCCGGCCGCCGTCAACCCCGAGGGCGGCTTGAACGTCGCACGCGGCGTGTACCAGTTGCGCAGCAAGTCAGCTTTCCCATCGTCCACTCAGGACACGCAGCGCGAGTTTCCGGTCAACTACTGGCGGCGCACCGAGGCGCAAGATGCGTTGATGAATCCGAACGTCAACACGGCCGCCTACTTGTCGTACCTCATGCGGCTGCGTGGCTTCGGCGGTGCGGGTGATGCAACGTGGGCCGACCTTTGGGCCGCCGGTGCCTTCCCGCGTTACATCAACGGCCCGCGGAAGAATGACCTCGCCGACATCGCCAACTACAACAAGCGGGTGAAACGAGCGCACGACAATCTGACCGTCACCATGGGCTCATCGGCCAAGGCCACGGCGTTTCTGAAGCAGAAAGTCAACTGGCCGGCCGCGGCCTCCAACAAGAACAGCCGGCGCGTGCGGACGCTGGCGGCCCTCATGGGCGCACCTCCGCTGCCCCAGGACTGACATGGCCGACTCGACCACACGCGAGGCTGAACTCGCGCAAGAGACACAGGAAGCGACGCTATACCTCGCCGACCGCGTCCAGCTCGAAGCCAAGCGGGCATGCGCGCCAGCCGAGGAGGGCGGGCTCATGGCATCGCGCGCGCTGTTCGTCGAAGGCGACGCCGCTGCGTTCGATGGGCTCATCACCTTGCCGGGAATCCGCGCGGGCCAAACCCTGTCGTTGCTCGGTCTCAGTTTCATCACGAGCAACGGCACCGACTACACCACGCAGCGCCGGCTAGTCGAGGTGTCGCTCGTGGAGCCGCTGGCCACGGACGCGGTTATCGGCGGGCCGTTTCTCTACGGCTTCACGAACCTGGGGAAGCGCATCATCCGAGATGAGGGCGTGCCGGAGCGGCCGTTCACGCTGCTCTGGCAACCGGGAGAGAACACCATCCCGCCTGCGTTCGCCGGCCCGGACCACTGGAACCTGCTTGTGCGCGTGGCCGCAGGCGTGGGCACCTGGCGCGTCACCGCCAACTACCAGTGGAGGCTCAACCGGTGAGCTACGTCTGGCCAGAAAAGCGGCTGACCGAAGACTTCCTGACTCGCTGGGTGCCGGGCTTCAACCGTTCGGGCGCGCCGCAGGAAATCTCGCACGAGCAGTTCTTGGGCCGCGCAATCCCGACGTACACGTCTAGCCAGCAGGGCTACATCCAGATCTCGACGGTGGGCACGACCGTCGCGCCCACGGAGCCGCTCGCCACGGAGCCCGGCACGTACGGCGTGGCACGGGTGACCGCGACCGCTGGCGTCGCCACAGGGTCCGGGCTTCGACAGGAGTTCAACACGTTGGGCATTGACGCTTTCGGCAGCGGCGAAGTCGCATGGGCCGCACGGTTCAAGACGAACAGCGTCGCCCCGTCCGCGGTCGAAGACGTCGCGCTGTTTGGTGGGCTGTGCACACAAGAGGCCGGCGTCGCCGAGCCAAACGACGGGGTGTACTGGTACTTCGACGACAGCAACAGCCTCTGGACATTGAAGGCCGCACGCGGGGGAGCCCGAACGGTCGACGCTTCTGCGCTCGGGTGGACCGCTGCCTACCATGTGCTCGGCTTCCACATCAACGCTGCGGCCGACGTCGTGACGGGATACGTCGACGGCGTGCCCGTGGCCGAGGTGGCAGGCGCCAACGTCCAGCCCAACGACGGGGGACAGTCCGCGATGCTGTTTGACGTGCTCGGTATCCAGACCTCGGACCTCGTCTTCGACATCGACGATATCGCGTGGGGGAGGGTGCTCTAATGCCGATGACCAAGGAAGAACTCGCACGACTCGAAGCCGTCGAGGTGATGCTGGCTGCCATCCTGGGGGAGCCGCTCGCCACCGACAAGACCAAGACCGCGGACGCCAAGGTCCGGGAGGAAGCGAAGAAGGACAAATGATTTGG
>JAJFJX010000479.1 GCA_021773655.1 Panacagrimonas sp. | reverse complement strand
TGTCGGCAGCCTGCAACTGAGCCTGCCGGTGGTGGAAAAGCTTTCCGCAGTGCCGGCCGAGATCGTCGCCGACTGGTGCATCGACCCGGCCCAGGTGTATTCCACCGGCCATTCCGATGGCGGCACCGTCAGCGTGGCCCTTTCGGCCCTGCCGCAGTATCAGGGCCGCTTCGCAGGGATCGTCGCCAGCGGCGTGGGCTGGAACGAGCAGGACTTTGCCGGCGTGGAATGCCCGGCGCCGATGCCCGTTGCCATTCTCCACGGCGCCGACGACAGCCATTTTCCCGGCTTTGGTCGCGCCGCCGCCGACTGGTGGTCGGCCTGCAACCAGTGCACGGGGCAGGGCAGCATCGGCCCCGGCGCCTGCCGCAGCTACACCGGCTGCGCCGCGGAAACGGTCTACTGCGAACCGGATCGCAGCCACTGGCGCTGGGCAGGGGATCCGCCGCAGGTCATGCAGTTGTTCGAACGCTGGGCGTCCGCGCACGACCCGTCGAACTGAGCCGGACACCACAGACCTAGTAGCTCTTGGGCAGGCCGAGCACGTGCTCGCCAATGTAATTGAGCAGCATCTCGTTGTTCACCGGCGCGATCTCCATCAGCCGCACCATCGGCCACAGGGTGACGACGTCGTAGTCGCGGTCGAAGGCGTAACCGCCGTGGGTCTGGATGGCGGCTTCCACCGCCGCGACCGCTGCACGCGAAGCCAGCAGCTTGGCCATGTTGGCCTGCGGACCGGCATCCTCGCCGGCGTCGAAGCGCTCGGCGGCGTGGTAGGTCATCAGCCGCGCGGCTTCCAGCTCGGCCTTGGCCAGCGCCATGCGATGTTGCAGCGCCTGGTAGCTGCCGATGGGCTTGCCGAAAGGCTTGCGGTCCAGCGAATAGGCCACGGCCTTCTTCAGCGCGTATTCGCCGATGCCCAGGGCCGCCGCCGCGGCCAGCAGGCGCTCCGAGTTGAGCCCCTCGAACATCAGCTTGGCGCCCTTGCCGGCCTCGCCGATCAGGGCGTCGGCGGGCAGGCGCACGTTGTCGAGAAACACCATGTACTGGCGTTCGGCGGTTTCGACGTGGATGTTGAGCGGCTGCAGCGTGATGCCGGGGCTTTTCATGTCCACCACGAACAGCGACATGCCCTCGGTGCGATGCGCCACGTCGGATGCCTTCTGCGTGCGTGCGATCACCAGCATGATGTCGGCGTCGCGCGCGCCGGAGATGAACACCTTCTGGCCGTTGAGCACCCACTCGTCGCCGTCACGGGCCGCGAAGCTGCTCATGTTGAAGCTGTTGGTGCCGGCGTTGGGTTCGGTAATGGCGAAGCACAGCTTGAGCGAACCGTCGCAGGTGGGGGTCACATATTTGGCGATCTGCTCGGGCGTGCCGTGACGCACGATGGGCACGCGGGCAAGGCCGGTGACGACCAGGAACAGGGTGGGCACGCCGCCCAGGGCCAGTGCCTCGCCCAACGCCACGATCTCCACCACGCCGCCGCCGGAGCCGCCGAATCGTTCGGGAATCGACAGGCCCAGCAGGCCGTATTCGCCCAGCGCCGTCCACATCTCCGAGGGGAAGCGGTCGTGCTTGATGCAATCGAGAATGTATGCGCGTGGGAACTGTTCCGAGATGCCGCGTGTGGCTTCCTGGACCTGGCGGATGCGGTCGTGCAGGGGCTCGACCGGGGGAATATTCAGATCGTTCATCGTCTAGTGAGTCTTGTGGAAATGATTGACTACTCTTCCGTCATTCCCGTGAACGCGGGAATCCAATCCCTCAGTCCCAACAACCCTTGAAACTGCAGGTGGCAACTGGATTCCCGCGGTCGCGGGAACGACGATTTCGACTGGGGTGACTTGTCACTCATTTATGAAAGTCTCAGTAGGTGCAGTCGGAGTGCAGTCGGATCGCGGGCTTATGCCAAGCCCGCCTCGGGCGGCGCGTGCCGGCGCAGAAAGTCGATTACCGCGTCGCCGAACAGATCGTTCTGGTCTCCGGCGACCATGTGCCCGGCCTCGGCCACATCGACCAGCTCGGCCTGGGGGATCAACTCCAGCAGCGCCTTGGCACCCTCGGTGCTGAGCACGTCGCTCTGTGCGCCGCGCACGAGCAGGGTCGGCACCCGCACACCCCTGGCCGCGTCGATGCGCCGGCTTTCCAGGGTCAGCAGTTCGCCATCCACCGCACGGTTGGCCTCGTCCAGATACTTGGGATCCCAGTGCCAGTACCAGCGGCCGTTGTCGCGCTGCCGCAAGTTCTTGCGCAGGCCCTGGGTGCTGCCGGTGCGCTTGCGATGCGGGTTGTACTGGTAGATCGCTTCCGCCGCCGCTTCGAGGTTTTCGAAGCCGTCCGGATGCGCGCGCATGAAGTTGAGGATGCGCTGGACCCCGTCGGTTTCGAGTCGCACGGCAATGTCGACCAGCACCAGCGCGCGTGCCAGGGCCGGGTCGGTTTCGCCAAGAACGATCAGGGAGGTCATGCCGCCCATCGACGCGCCGATCAGCACCGGCGGACGCCGCAGTGTCTGGATCACGCAGCACAGGTCTTCCGCGAACGCGTCGGCGCGGTAGTCGCCGGTGTCCGACCAGGCACTGTCGCCGTGTCCCCGGGCATCGAAAGTCAGTGCGTAATAGCCGGCGCTTGCCAGGCGCTCTGCCGTGCCGGCCCAGGCGTGGCGGGTCTGTCCGCCGCCGTGCAGGAGAATCACGGGAGTCGCAGCGGGATCGCCGGCTTCTTCCGCCGCCAGGCGCAGGCCGCCGGCGCCTTTCAACTCGATCCTGCGCAGGCGTTGCGAAGCAGGGGACCCGCTGGACGATGAGTCGCCAGCCGGGCTCACTGGGGCGTCGC
>JAJFJX010000478.1 GCA_021773655.1 Panacagrimonas sp. | reverse complement strand
GGACGTGAAGTTCAAGGAACTTGGCCTGGTGGTGGTGGACGAGGAGCATCGCTTCGGCGTGCGTCACAAGGAGCGGCTGAAGAACCTGCGCGCGGAAGTCGACCTGCTCACGCTCACCGCCACGCCCATCCCGCGCACGCTCAACATGAGCCTGTCCGGCCTGCGCGATCTGTCCATCATCGCCACGCCGCCGGCCTCGCGCATCGCCATCAAGACCTTCGTCGTCGAGTGGGAACGCAACCTGGTGATCGAGGCCTGCCAGCGCGAACTGCGCCGTGGCGGCCAGATCTACCTGCTGCACAACGAGGTGGCGGACATCGAGCCGTTCAGCCGCACCATCCAGGAGATGATCCCGGAAGGCCGCGTGCGCTTCGCCCACGGCCAGATGCGCGAGCGCGAGCTGGAACAGGTGATGCTGGACTTCTACCACCAGCGCTTCGACATCCTGGTGTGCACCACCATCATCGAATCGGGCATCGACGTGCCCACCGCCAACACCATGCTGATCGACCGCGCCGACCGCCTCGGCCTGGCGCAGTTGCACCAGTTGCGGGGCCGCGTGGGGCGCTCCCACCACCGCGCCTATGCCTACTTCTTCATCCCGTCGCGACGTTCCCTGAGCGGCGATGCCGAAAAGCGCCTGGAGGCAATCGAGACGCTCGGCGAACTGGGCTCTGGCTTCGCGCTGGCCACCCACGACCTGGAGATCCGCGGCGCCGGTGAACTGCTGGGAGAAGACCAGAGCGGGCAGATCGAGGAAGTCGGTTTCACGATGTACGCCGACCTGCTGGCACGCGCGGTCAAGGCCATCCAGCGTGGCAAGCTGGACGACGCCCCGTTCGGATTGTCGGCCTGCGAAGTCGACCTCGGGGCCTCGGCGCTGATACCGGACGCCTACGTGCCGGACGTCCACATGCGCCTGGTGCTCTACAAGCGCGCATCCGAGGCCCAGACGCCGCAGGCGCTGGACGAGCTCAAGGTCGAGATGATCGACCGCTTCGGGCTGCTGCCGCCGCAGGCCGAGCGGCTGATGCAGGCCGCCCAGGTACGCATCGCCGGAGAGGCACTGGGCCTGTCCAAGGTGCGCGCCGGAGCAAAGGGCGCGGTGCTGGAATTCGGCCCGGAACCACGCATCGAAACGCCCAAGCTCATCCGCCTGATGCAGGCACAGCCGCGCGTGTACAAGCTCGAAGGCGCAAGGCGTCTGCACATCAACTCGCCCCTGGATCCGCCCGAATCCCGTGCCGAGCGCCTGCTCAAGCTGCTCGAAGTGTTGCGACCGGCACCGGCGGAGGCGTAGGCACCGCGCGCGCCAGCTCGCCCCTTTGTCCGGGTGCGTTGCACTATTTATCTATCCGCCATGCGATGCCACAGCCGGCAGCAGCTTGCCAGCGGGGTCTGTGGTTTCATCAGCATTCCAGCATTCGACCACCACTTTGCAATCCATGAAGGGCATCATCCTCGCCGGCGGCTCCGGCACACGGCTGTATCCCCTGACCACCGTGGTCTCCAAGCAGCTGCTGCCGGTCTACGACAAGCCGATGATCTACTACCCGCTCGGCACATTGCTGCTGGCCGGCATACGCGAGATCCTGATCATCTCCACCCCCCGGGACACGCCGCAGTTCCAGGCGCTGCTCGGTGACGGCAGTCGATGGGGTATCGACCTGTCCTACGCCGTGCAGCCCTCGCCAGACGGCCTGGCACAGGCGTTCCTGATCGGCCGCCCGTTCATCGGCGACAGCGCTTGCGCGTTGATTCTCGGTGACAACCTTTTCTTCGGTCACGATCTGGGCGAGCGTCTGCAGCGCGCCGCAGCCAACCCGCATGGCGCGACCATCTTTGCCTACCCCGTGAACGATCCCCAACGTTACGGTGTGGTCACCTTCGATGCCGCCGGCCAGGCGATCGCAATCGACGAAAAACCCGCAACGCCTCGCAGCCGGTACGCCGTGACTGGACTGTATTTCTATGATCGACAGGTGGCCGAGGTGGCGGCCGCGGTCAGGCCATCTGCGCGCGGCGAGCTGGAAATCACCGACGTCAATGCCGATTACCTGGCGCGCGGCAAACTGCGGGTCGAAAAGCTCGGTCGCGGCGATGCCTGGCTGGATACCGGCACCCACGAATCCCTGATCGACGCCGGCCAGTTCGTGCAGACCCTGGAGAAGCGCCAGGGGCTCAAGCTCTGCTGCCCCGAGGAGATCGCCTGGCGGCAGGGGTGGATCGATGACGCCGGCCTGGAGGCCCTGGCAAGGCCGTTGGCCCGCAGTTCCTACGGCACCTACCTGCTGGGACTGCTGACCGGGCCGGTCTACTGAGCAAGCCGGACCGCAGACCCCTGCCGACTCAGCAGGTCATGCTCAACCAGCGGCGTGATTTTTCCTCGACGTAGCGCACCGTGGTCTTCTTGAAGTTCAAGTCCACGAACAGCTCGCAAGTGAAGGTGCCGTCACGCCAGCACATGGCCACACTGCTGTCGTTGGAATACTGCAGGTGGAAGACGCCGTTGAAGGCCGGGTAGCTGCAGCGGAACTCCATCAGCTTGAGCAGGCGCTTGACCACCGGTTGCTTCATCGCTTCTTCGGCCTCCTCCATGGTGTAGCGATGGCGGTTGATGTCACGCGACTCACCGGTGGCATCCATCAGTTCGATGTCGTTCTGCCCCGCCATCAGGCCCACGTAGTAGACCTGCGGAATGCCGGGCGAGAAGAACTGGATCGCGCGCGCGGCAATGTAGGCATCGTCGTTGCGCTTGAGCGCATCGTAGTAGGTGCAGGTGAGCTGATAGATCGCTCCTACGCTGTGCACGTTGGCCGCCGACCGGCGCAGGATAGGGTCGGCGCTGCGCGCAGAGACGTTGTCGATCACGGCCTGGATCTCGGCCTTGGGCAACACGCCTTCAACGTCCGGAATGCAGATACCGTCATGGGTGTCGAGCACCGAGATCTGGTTGCGCGGGCACATGCGCAGCCACTGCTTGAGGTAGGCGCTATTGGCATCCAGCAGCGAATACAGCAGCAGCGGTGCCAGTGCAAAGCCGTAGGGGTGCATGCCGTGCAGGGCAATGGCGTACTGGTAGCTGGAGTGGTCGTGTACCTCCGGCAGCGTCTCGGCACCGTGCTCGCGCGCAATCTCGTCGATCCACTTGAGAATGTCGTAGACGTCCGGTTCCACCAGGAAACAGCTGGTGCCGATCTTCTTGGTGGTGTAGCCAAACGCATCCAGGCGAAACAGCTTGACCCCGCGCGCGGTCAGGAAGCTGATGTATTCCTCCATCAGCGCATAACTCTTGGGGGAGTTGAAGTTGAGGTCGATCTGGTGCTCCGTGAACGTGCACCAGACCCGGCCGGTGGTCCCGTCGGCGAAGGTGACCTCGCGAAAGGGCTCCTTTTCCTTGCGGATGTGGATCTTGGCCAGGTCATCCGGCGTGATCGTCCCCATCTGGTCGACGTGCACGAACAGCTCGGCGTGCTCGCTCTTGTAGCCGTGCTGGAGGAAATCCTTGAACTCCGGAGATTCGTCCGAGATGTGGTTGAGGGTCAGGTCCACACACAGGTCGTAACGTTCCGAGATGTGCTCGACGTCTGCCCAGGTGCCGTAGAGCGGATCGACCTCCTTGTGCGTGAGCGGCGAAAACCCGCTGTCGGCATTGGACGGATACAGCGGCAGGATATGCACACCGCCCACCGCCCGGCTCAGGTGCCGGTCCATGAACTGGCCCAGATCGGCCAGATTGCGACCGATGCGGTCGGGATAGGCAATAAGTTGTACCTGGTTGCGCAAGACCATCGGTTCGTCCTTTGTACGCTTGTACGTTCTTGTCGGGTGGAAGATTTCGAGGCCGGGCCAGCGCCGTGGTTCAGCCAATGATGCGAAATTCCGGGGGGTTACATCAAACCTGCCCACAGAAACGACAACATGTTTGGCGGTGATTCTCAGCCAGTGCCATTCCCGCGGATGCGGGAGTCCAGAGGAACCCAAAGGCTCTCTGCGTAGGGCACATCGCGACCGGCCCAGGATTCCCGCTTTCGCGGGAATGACGTCGTGTTCGATCCCGGCTGCGTTTCATTTCCAATCAGAAGCTGCTTCGGCGTCCGGGACGGCAGCTCGGCGCTCCGGAAGTTTTCTCTCAGAAGCTCCCCGCCTCGAACCGCTTCCTGATTGGCGGTGATTCTCAGCCAGTGTCATTCCCGCGGATGCGGGAATCCAGAGGAACCCGAAGGCTCTCTGCGTAAGGCACATCGCGACCGGCCCTGGATTCCCGCTTTCGCGGGAATGACGTCGTGTTCGATCCCGGCTGCGTTTTATTTCCAATCAGAAACGACAAAGGCCGGTTTCCCGGCCCGTCGATCCCGCATCTCCCGATCAGAGCTTTTCGGTCAACTCCGGCACCAGCTTGAACAGATCACCGACCAGACCGATGTCGGCCACCTCGAAGATCGGCGCCTCGGCGTCCTTGTTGATGGCCACGATGGTCCGTGCGTCCTTGATGCCGGCCAGATGCTGGATAGCACCTGAAATGCCGATGGCAATGTACAGCTCCGGCGCGATGATCTTGCCGGTCTGGCCCACCTGCATGTCATTGGGCACATAGCCGGAGTCCACGGCCGCTCGGCTGGCACCCACACCGGCGCCGAGCTTGTCCGCCAGATCGTAGATCAGCTTGAAGTTTTCACTGGAGGCCAGCGCACGACCGCCGGACACCACTCGGCTGGCCGCCTGCAGGTCCGGTCGTTCGGACTTCTGTGCTTCAAGCTTCACGTAGCGGGTGTGAGTCGGAAGCGTTGCGTTCACCGACGCACTCTCGACCGCGCCGCTGCCACCGTCGGCAGCGGCCTGGAACGAGGCCAGGCGCACCGTGGCAACGATGCAGGGTTCGGCCGGGGCCTCGACCGTGACCACGGCATTACCCGCATAGATCGGCCGGTCGAACGTGGTCGGCGAGTGGACCGCCATGATGTCGGACACCTGCTGCACATCGAGCTTGGCCGCGACCCTTGGTGCCAGGTCCTTGCCATAGGTGGTGCCGGGGAAAAGCACGTGGCTGTAGCCCTTGGACAGTTCGA
>JAJFJX010000477.1 GCA_021773655.1 Panacagrimonas sp. | reverse complement strand
GCCGCTGGTCGGCCGGCAGGCTGCCTGCACCGACCAGCGACCAGCCATGCGCCTGGCCGGCGCAGCGCGAGGCCAGCTCCAGCCGCGACACCGACAGGATGCTGGGCAGGGCCTCGCCGCGAAAACCCAGACTGGTGACCTGTTCGAGATCCGCCAGCGCCGCGATCTTGCTGGTGGCGTGACGCTGCAGCGCCAGGTGGAGCTGATCTGCGGCCATGCCACGACCGTCATCGCGCACCCGGATCAGGCCCATGCCGCCCTGTTCCAGGTCGACCTCGATGCGGGTGGCGCCGGCGTCCAGGCTGTTTTCGACCAGCTCCTTGACCACCGCGGCGGGGCGCTCGACCACCTCGCCGGCAGCGATCTGGTTGATCAGGACATCGGGCAGTACCCGGATGGCGCTCATGTGCCCCGCTCCGGCCGGCTCGGTGGCCGGGGCGAGGCCGCCTCGACCTCGCCCGTTCGCCACGCCAGCGACCTGTGGTCGCAACGCGGCGTGGACTCACCCTCGCCGGCAGCGATCTGGTTGATCAGGACATCGGGCAGCGCGCGGATGGGCATCGGCGGACAGGGGAGCAGGCGAACGGATGGCGAAACGCCGTCATTATCGTGGATCGCAGTCGCGGGCCAGCACCGATCAGCATTCGACCTTCCCGGCACTCGGTTCATCGCCCATTGATCGAAGATCTCCGCAAGTCCGGCAGGGAGCTTGGGGATCGGGAACGATCCTGAGACAAACGCGGGCCGGGTCTGCAGGCCGACCGGATGATGATTTCGGGGCCCGCGCGCCTTCCGGCTGCGCAGTCATCGTGTTGTCGTCGGCGCGCGATGCGGTTCGTTCCGTTCCGGCGCATCGAGTCAAAGGCCCTCCACATGCGGCGAGCACTCGATCACGCCTTGCGCAATGCGGGCGGGTACGCGAATCAGCCGGCGTTCGCGTGGCGCGCCAGCGCCCATTCGACGTGCTCGCGGACCGCCGCGTCCGGATGCTGCCGGTGCCGGTTCAGAGCCGCGCCGATGGCCGTCGAAGGCGGTGCGTTGCCCAGTGCGGTGGCCAGGTTGCGCAGCCAGCGCGCGTGATCCAGGCGGCGCAGCGGCATGCCCTCGGTGCGGCGCAGCCATTGCGCCTCGTCCCACTGCCACAGGTCCAGCAGCTTCGCGGCGTCGAGCCCATGGCGTGGCGCAAAGTCCGGCTCGGAAGTCGGCGCGGCGGGCCGGTTCCAGGGACAGGCGAGCTGGCAGTCGTCGCAGCCGAAGATGCGGTTTCCGATCAGCCCTCGCAGCGCCTCGGGCACCGCGCCGTGATGCTCGATGGTCAGGTAGGAAATGCAGCGACGGGCATCGACGGTGTATGGCGCCACGATGGCCCCGGTCGGGCAGGCGCGCAGGCAGGCGCTGCAACGCGCGCAGCCGTCGGCCACCGGCGGCTGCGGATCGACCGGCAGCGGCAGGTCGGTGAACAACTCTCCAAGAAAGAACCACGAGCCCTCACCGCGCTGGATCACCAGGCTGTGCTTGCCGATCCAGCCCAGGCCGGCATTGCGCGCCAGCGCCTTTTCGAGAATCGGCGCGCTGTCGGCGAACACGCGATAGCCATGCGGGCCGACCGCCTGCTGCAGCCGCCGGCCCAGGCGCAGCAGGCGCGCACGCAGCACGCGGTGATAGTCGCGTCCCAGCGCATAGCGCGACACGTAGGCGCGCGTCGGATCGGCCAGCACCGCCTCGGCCTCGGCGGCAGCCGGCCGGTAGGGCAGGCGTACCGACACCACGCTGAGCGTGTCGGGGCGCAGTCGGCGCGGGTCAGCGCGCAGATCGGCGTGCCGCTGCATGTAGGCCATCGACGCGTGGTGCCCCGACGCGAGCCAGCGGCGCAGGTGATCGGCATCCGGGTCCAGCCCGTTCGGGTCCAGGTCCAGGCGCGTGATGCCGGCGCCGGAGAAGCCGGCCTCCTGCGCCCACTGGCGCAACCATGTGGCCATCTGCGCGCTGTCCGGCAGGGGGTTCATGCCGGGCACTCGGCTACGCGGACACCTGGTAGCGGCGCCATACTTGAGACATGACAACGGCAAGCGGTCTTCATCGGCCCCGATTGTATTCAGCGCGGGACGTGCGCGAGCTCGACCGTTGCGCCATCGAGCGCCACGGCATCCCCGGCCATGTGCTGATGCAGCGTGCGGCGCGCGCCGCGTTTTCGCTGCTGCGCGAGTGCTGGCCGCAGGCCGCCCGACTGGTCGTGCTCTGCGGCCCCGGCAATAACGGTGGCGACGGCTACGAAGTGGCATGTCTGGCTCGCGCCGCAGGGCTGCACGTGGACGTCGTGGCTGTCGGCGCCACGCCGGCCAAGGGCGATGCGGTGAGCGCACACGCGGCCTGGTGTGCCGGCGGCGGCATCGTGCGGCCCTTCGGCGCCGACGGGGTGCTGCGCGAGCTGGGGCGGGCCGAGGTGCTGGTCGATGCGGTCTTCGGCATCGGCATCGATCGCCCCGTCAGCGGGACGCCGGAGGCCGCGATCCGCGCGCTGAACCTTCGTCTGCCGCAGCAGCGGGTGCTGGCGCTCGACCTGCCGTCCGGCCTCGATTCGGACAGCGGCGAGGTTCACGGTGTGGCGGTGCGCGCCGATGCCACCATCAGTTTCATCGGGCGCAAGATCGGCCTTTACCTCGGCGCCGGCCCGGAGCAGGCCGGAGCGCGGCACTTTGCGGATCTCGACATTCCGTCGGCGGTGTTCGGTGCGGCGCCCGGCCGGGCGGACCTGTTGCGCAGGCAGGATCTGGCGCAGCGCCTGCCGCGCCGCCGCCGCGATGCGCACAAGGGACGACACGGCCACGTGCTGGTGGTGGGCGGCAATGCCGGCATGGCCGGTGCGGCACTGCTGGCCGCGCGCGGCGCATTGCGCAGCGGTGCAGGGCTGGTCAGCGTTGCGACGCGGGCGGCGCACGCGCCGGCGCTGAGCGCCGCGCAACCCGAGCTGATGGTGCACGCGGTGGAGACGGCCGAGGCGCTGCAGCCGCTGCTGGCCCGGGCCGATGTCGTCGCCCTGGGTCCGGGACTGGGCCAGGACGACTGGGCCCGGACGCTGTATCGGGCGGTACTGCAGGGCGCCCAGCCGACAGTCATCGACGCCGATGCGCTGAACCTGCTGGCGGCCGGAGTCGGACCCGGCGCCGGACCGGCACACGTCCTGACCCCGCACCCGGGCGAGGCGGCCCGCCTGCTGGGGCTGGACAGCGCACAGGTTCAGGCGCAACGACTGCAGATGGCTCGGCAGCTTCATGACCGGACCGGCGCCACCAGCGTGCTCAAGGGCGCCGGCAGCCTCGTCGCGGGTGCCCGTGGACTGGGGCTGTGTCCCTACGGCAATCCGGGCATGGGCGTAGGCGGCATGGGCGACGTGCTGTCTGGAATCATCGCCGCCCTGATCGCGCAGGGCCTGGACTTGCAGGACGCCGCCGAGCTGGGCGTGCTGGCCCATGCTCTGGCGGGGGACGCCGCCGCTGCCGCCGGTGAGCGCGGACTGATCCCCGGCGATCTGCTGTCCGAGCTGCGCGGCGTGCTCAACCCGTGAATCGCGTCGAACTCG
The DNA here is from genome assembly GCA_021773655.1 of Panacagrimonas sp. Classification (GTDB taxonomy): domain Bacteria; phylum Pseudomonadota; class Gammaproteobacteria; order Nevskiales; family Nevskiaceae; genus Panacagrimonas. The sequence goes on along the minus strand of JAJFJX010000477.1, from coordinate 10,814 downwards.
CCGATGAGGCCGCCACCGCCAGGTTGGGCGCAATGCTGGCGCCGAGCTTTCTGGCCGCCGGCGGCGGCGTGCTGTTCCTGCAGGGTGATCTGGGTGCGGGCAAGACCACGCTGGCCCGAGGCTTCCTGCGTGCCGCTGGCGTCACCGGCGTGATGCGCAGCCCCACCTACACCCTGATGGAGCCCTATCAGGCCGCCGGCCAGCGCCTGTTGCACCTGGACCTGTACCGTCTGGTCGATGCCGGCGAGGTCGAGTTCCTGGGTCTGCGCGATGAGTCCCCGGACTCGGTAATCTGGCTGGTGGAGTGGCCGGAGCGCGGCCATGGACACCTGCCGGCGGCCGATTTGAGCGTGAATCTGCTCTATCACGAGGGCTCGCGGGTGGCAGAATGCCGGGCGCACGGGGCCCGAATGACATTCGACATTAAATAAAGGGGATATCCAGCTGGTTTTCATGCCGGTTTTCGGGTCAAACCTTATTGCATCCAGGCCAATGGCGGGCTAAGGTCGCCGCGTTCCTGGGGGCCTCGATCCTTCTCCGATGCGCGCGCTGCTTTTTCTGTCGCTGTTGTGCCTGGTCTCGACGGCCGGTGCCGCCGAGTTGCGCGAACTGCGCCTGTGGGACTCACCGGAAGGCACGCGGGTGGTGTTCGAGCTCGACCGGGTGCCCGGCCACAAGGTCTTCACCCTCGACAACCCGGCCCGCATCGTCATCGATCTGTCCTCGACCCGTGGCCTGGGGCGGGCGCAGTTGGTCCGCGGCAAGGGAGAAGTGCGCGCCGTACGCGCCGCCGAGCGTGAAGACGGGTCCCTGAGGGTGGTGCTGGACATGACGCATGCGGTCGAGCCGCGCGTATTCCTGCTTGACCCCGCCGAACAGTACGGGCATCGGCTGGTGCTGGACATGCCGGTGCGCGAGGGCGAGGTCCCGGCGCTGGCACCCGGGGCCACGCCAGCCGGGCCTCCGCTGGTGGCTGAAGCCTGGCAGTCGGCGCCCATCGTGGTGGCGATCGACGCCGGACACGGCGGTGAAGACCCCGGCGCGATCGGTCCCTCGGGGCTACAGGAAAAAAACGTCGCCCTGGATCTGGCGCGTCGGCTGGCACGCCTGGTCGATGCCGAGCCCGGCTTTCGGGCGGTGCTCACCCGCGACGGCGACTACTACCTCGGCCTGCGCGAGCGCGTGAACCGGGCGCGCAAGGTGCAGGCCGATCTGTTCGTGTCGGTGCATGCCAATGCGCTCAAGGACCGTCGCATGCGCGGCTCGGCGGTCTATGTGGTGTCGCCACGAGGCGCCACCTCCGAACACGCGCGCTGGCTGGCCCGGCGTGAGAATGCAGCCGACCTGGTCGGCGGCATCGAACTCGAAAACAAGGGCGACGAACTGGCCGCGGTGCTGATCGACCTGTCGCAATCCTCGACCATGGAGGCCAGTTTCGACGTCGGCGACCGCATGCTCTCGGCCCTGGGCCGAGTCAACAAGCTGCAACGCACCCAGGTGCAGCAGGCGGCGTTCGTGGTGCTCAAGGCACCCGACATCCCCTCGGTGCTGGTGGAGACCGCCTTCATCACCAATCCCACCGAGGAAAAACTGCTGCGCAGCGATCAGGGCAAGCAACGCCTGGCACATTCCATGTTTGCCGGCATCAAGGGTTATTTCGAAAGCTACCGGCCGCGAGACGACGGACGCACCGTCGCCCGGCACGGCGAGGCCGGCTTGCAGAAGGTCAAAATGGACTGAAGAATCCTGGCAGCGCGGAGCGATGTCAGGCGGTCGGGGGGAGGGGGGAGTGTGACGGAACGGCGGGGACCGACGGTCGTCAGTCCCCGCCGGGCCCATGCAGAATGATCTGCTGCACCGGGGCGCCGGGTGCGATGCAGACAAAATTGGCGGCAAGAAACGATTTCGGCCGACGAGTCAGCTTGTTGGCGGATGAGAAATTCCGGCTCGAAAACTGGCCTCGATGCGCCGATATCCAGCATTCGTGATGTCCAGGTGCCGGAGCAACGCTGCCAAAGCGCCATTGATGGCCACTGATGGCCATTTTGATTGGCAATGATCATCAGCCAGTGTCATTCCCGCGAATGCGGGAATCCAGAGGACGCGAAAGGCTCCCTCCGGAGAGCACCTTGGCTGGCCCTGGGCTCCAGTGTCTGCGGGAATGACGCCGTCTTCGATCCCTGCCGAATTTCAATGGACGGTCGCGAATCTCAAGGGCAACACCATCGAGAGCAAGTTGATTGCATGCAAGGGTGTGCGCTCCACGAGCAGCTTCGCCCTGGGAACGGATGGTGATGGCCGCAGCACGCGCCTGCCGCGCAGTTTCGGGGTGCCGATCAACCCGCGCGCCACAGGATGGCGCCGCGGGTGCCGAAGTGCCGCAACCCGGTGTCTGCCGGCCGTTGTGTTCCGCCGGAGTTGTCGTGCCTGAAGGTCCTTGAGCCCTGTGACCCAGCGGTCCCGGGTTGGATGAACGGCGCCACGTTCGCTTCGCCGCCGTTGAAATGCCTTATATTTTAGTCGGGTACGAGATATCCATTGCGGCATTTCCGGGCGGCCCATATACTCGTCGTCTGTCTGGTGCGGGGTGGAGCAGTCTGGCAGCTCGTCGGGCTCATAACCCGAAGGTCGTAGGTTCGAATCCTGCCCCCGCTACCAACATTGTTGGAACCAGGCCCCGCGTGGGCCTTTTTTATTTTGTCCGCTAGATGGAGCGTATGTGCAGCAGGATCGTCTGCAAGATTTGATTGAACCCCTGGTCGAATCAATCGGCTACGAACTCGTGTTGCTCGAATTCATGCCCCAGGGCAACGCCGCCATCCTTCGTCTGTACATTGACCGTCCGGGCGATGCGCCCGGCGCCGGCGTCACGCTGGGCGACTGCGAAGTCGTCAGCCGCGAGGTGGCGGCGCAACTGGACGTCGACGACCCGATCCGCACGCCCTACCAGCTCGAGGTGTCGTCTCCCGGCCTGGACCGGCCGCTGACCAAGCCATCCCACTTCACCCGATTCCGCGGCGAAAAGGCGCGTGTCGAGCTGACATTGCCGCTCAACGGCCAGCGGCGGTTTGTCGGTCGCATTGCCGGCGCTACGGAGCAGGGCGTGCGCCTGGCCACCGACCATGGCGAGACCGAACTGGCGTTCAACGCCATCGCGCGGGCGCGGCTGGTTCCCAATTACTCCATTCGAACGGCCGAGGGTGAGTCGTGAACAAGAACATTCTGTTGATGGCCGATGTGGTCTCCAACGAGAAGGGTGTCGACAAGGACATCATCTACGAGGCGCTCGAAGCCGCGCTGGCTTCTGCTTCCAAGGAGCAGCACGGCGATGAGTCCGACATCCGGGTGTCGATCAATCGCGAGACCGGCAGTTATGAGTCGTTCCGACGCTGGACGGTGCTGGAGGACGACAGCGAAGAGTTCGAGTTTCCGGAGCGCCAGATCAAGCTGACCTACGCGCTCAAGGAACGGCCCGGCATCGAGCCCGGCGACGTCATCGAGAAGAAGATCGACTCGATCGACTTCGGGCGCATCGGCGCGCAGCGTGCCAAGCAGGTGATCGTGCAGAAGGTGCGCGAAGCCGAGCGTGCGCAGATCGTCGAGGCCTACAAGGATCGGGTCGGCGAGTTGCTCACCGGCCTGATCAAGCGCCTCGAGCGGGGCGCAGTGATCGTCGATCTCGGCGGCAACGCCGAGGCGATCATTCCGCGTGAACACCTGATCCCGCGCGAGCCGGCGCGTCCGGGCGACCGCATTCGCGGCTATCTCTACGAGGTCAGCCCGCAGGTCCGCGGACCGCAGCTGTTCATGTCGCGCAACGCTCCGGAGCTCCTGATGGAGCTGTTCAAGATCGAGGTGCCGGAGATCGCGCAGGGTCTGATCGAACTCAAGGGCGCAGCGCGCGACCCCGGGCTGCGGGCCAAGATCGCGGTGCAGGCCAAGGACAAGCGGATCGATCCGGTCGGCGCCTGCGTGGGCATGCGTGGCTCCCGCGTCCAGAGCGTGAGCAACGAACTGGCGGGCGAGCGTGTGGACATCGTGCCCTGGGACGAAAATCCTGCGCAGTTCGTGATCAACGCCATGGCGCCGGCCGAGGTCGAGAACGTGGTGATCGACGAAGATGCCCACGCGATGTCGATCGGCGTGGTGGAGGACAAGCTGGCGCAGGCCATCGGCCGTCTCGGCCAGAACGTCCGGCTGGCGTCCGAGCTCACCGGCTGGGTCATCAACGTGATGACCACCGCCGACCTGGAATCGAAGAAGGACGAGGAGAATCGCGGGATTCTCGAAGTTTTCATGCGGGAGCTGGATGTGGATGCCGAAGTCGCCGGGGTTCTGGTCGACGAGGGTTTCACCACGCTCGAAGAGGTCGCTTACGTGCCGACCGAGGAGCTGCTGCAGATCGAGGAATTCGACGAGGGCATCGTCGAGGAGCTGCGCAGCCGTGCCCAGGACGTGTTGCTGACCAAGGCCATCGCCAAGGCCGAACGCGCCGCCGACGTCGCCCCGGCCGAAGATCTGCTGGAGGTCGATGGCATGGACGAAGAGCTGGCCTACACCCTGGCGGGTGCGGGCATCCTGACTGCAGAGAATCTGGCCGACCTGGCCACCGACGAGCTGCTTGAACTTGCCGAGCTGGATGAAGCCCTGGCGCAGAACCTGATCATGGCGGCCCGCCAGAAGGTCTACGCCTGAGCCGGCCGCCCACTTCCAACTGACGAGATCATGTCCAACGTAACCGTGCAGAATTTTGCCGAGGAGCTCAAGCGACCTGTCGCCGAGCTGCTGGCGCAACTCAAGGAGGCCGGCGTGGCAGCTCAGAACGCTGCCTCGCCGCTGTCTTCGAACGACAAGATCGCCCTGCTCAATTATCTGCGCCAGAAGACCCGCGCACCGATCAGCACGGCGAATCCTTCGGCCGCGTCGCCGTCGCGGATCACGCTCAAGCGCAAGGAAACCTCGGAGCTGCGTCTCGGAGGCGCCCGCGGGCTGCCCACCAAGACCGTCAGTGTCGAGGTCCGCAAGAAGCGCGTGCTCAAGGCCGACGCCATGATGGGCTCCGGCGTCTCCGATGCGCCGCCGGCCGAGTCGCGACCCGCAGAGGTGATCGACGAGGCGGCAATCGCGGCCGCCGCGGCAGAGTCCGAGGCGCAGGCGCAGGCAAAGAAGACCGTGGCCGAGCAGGCCCCGGTCGAGGCATCCGTCGAAACCGAATCGCAAACCGAATCGCAAACCGAACCGCAGGCCGAAACTCCGACCGAAGCTCCGATCGCGGCCGAAGTGGCGGCTGAGCCCGATGGCGCCGGACCCGAACAGTCCGAGGCCGAGGCACAGGCCGAACAGGAAGCCACGCGCCAGCGGCTGGAGGCCGTCGAGCAGGAGCAGGCCGTCGCCAGGCAGGCGGCCGCCCAGGCCGAGGTCGAGGCCCGTGAGCGTGCCCGCATCGACCACGAGGAAAAACTCAAGACAGATCCGATCTATCGCGCCAAGTCGGAGGCCGAGTCAGCGCGCCGTCGTGCCGAGGAGAACATCCGGCGCATGACCGAGGCGCGCGCCAATCAGCCGCCTCCCGGCACCGTCGTGCCCGCCGCGCCGCCGCCGGCAGCCAAGAAGCCCGGCGCCGCGGATCGTGATCGCGGACGCGCCAACCAGCGCGTCGAGCTGCACGTCGCCGAAGGCAAGGGCGGCAAACGCGACAAGAAGCGTCGCAAGCCGACCGGTCAGGTGCGCGTGGACAATGCCCACCAGTTCGAACGCCCGGTGGCGCCGGTGGTTCGCGAGGTCGAGGTGCCTGAAGGCATCACCGTGGCCGATCTTGCCAACCGCATGGCGGTCAAGGCCACCGAGCTGATCAAGGTCATGATGAAGAACGGGGTCATGGCCACCATCAACCAGATGCTGGATCAGGACACCGCGGTGCTGATGGTCGAGGAGCTCGGCCACAAGGCGCGGGTGGTCAAGGAGACCGAGTTCGAAGAAGGCCTGCTGCAGGCGGTGGAGGGCGAGAAGAAGGATGTTCCGCTGGAGGCGCGTCCGCCGGTGGTCACCATCATGGGCCATGTCGATCACGGCAAGACCTCGCTGCTCGACTACATCCGCAAGACGCGGGTCGCCGCGGGCGAGGCGGGCGGCATCACCCAGCACATCGGTGCCTACCACGTGAGCACCGACAAGGGCGTGGTGACATTCCTGGATACGCCGGGCCATGCCGCGTTCACTCGCATGCGTGCGCGCGGCGCGCAGATCACCGACGTGGTGATCCTGGTCGTGGCGGGCGATGACGGCGTCAAGCCGCAGACGCGTGAGGCAATCCAGCACGCCCGTGCCGCCGGCGCGCCGATGGTGGTGGCCGTCACCAAGATCGACAAGGCCGACGCCGACCTCAACCGGGTCAAGAACGATCTGCTCAAGGAAGAGGTCGTGGCCGAGGAATATGGCGGCGACGTCCAGGTGGTCGGCGTCTCGTCGGTCACCGGGCAGGGCGTGGATGAGTTGCTCGACGCCATCCTGCTGCAGGCCGAGGTGCTCGAACTCAAGGCGCCGGTCGACGTGCCGGCCCGGGGGCAGGTGGTGGAATCGTCCCTGGAGAAGGGCCGGGGCCCGGTGGCGACCGTGCTGGTTCGCGCCGGCACCCTGCGACAGGGCGACGTGGTGCTCACCGGGCCGCATTTCGGTCGTGTGCGCGCGATGTTCGACGAGGCCGGCAAGCCGGTGAAGGAGGCCGGGCCGTCGATCCCGGTGCAGGTGCTTGGTCTGTCCGGCGTGCCGGATGCAGGCGACGACATCGTGGTGGTGGCCGACGAGCGCAAGGCCCGCGAACTGGCGATCCTGCGCGAATCCAAGCAGCGCGAACAGAAGATCGCGCAGAGCCAGACCGTGCGCATGGACCAGATCTTCGCGCGCATGGGCGAGGCCGAGGGCGAGGCCAAGCAGCTCAACCTGATGATCAAGGCCGACGTGCAGGGTTCGGCCGAGGCCCTGTCGGAATCGCTGCGCAAGATTCCCAGCGCCGAGGTGCGGGTCAATGTGCTGGCCTCGACCATCGGCGGAATCAGCGAGTCCGACGTCGACCTGGCGCTGGCGTCCAAGGCGATCATCATCGGGTTCAACGTGCGCGCCGACAGCGTGGCGCGCAAGCGCATCCAGGATTCTGGCATCGACGTGCGGTACTACTCGATCATCTATCAGGTGATCGATGACGTCACCGACGCCATCACCGGCATGCTCGGCACCGAGATGCGTGAGCAGATCGTCGGCACCGCACAGGTCCGCGACGTGTTCCGCAGCTCCACGCTAGGCAACATCGCAGGCTGCCTGGTGGTGGATGGCAGCGTGCAGAAGAGCCTGCCGATCCGCGTGCTCCGCAACCAGACGGTGATCTACGAAGGCGTGCTCGAATCGTTGCGCCGGTTCAAGGATGACGTGCAGAAGGTCGAGGCCGGCACCGAATGCGGCATCGGCGTCAAGAACTACAACGACGTCAAGGCCGGCGACCAGATCGAGTGCTTTGATCGCATCGAAGTGCGGCGCACGGTCAAGGTCGAAGCCTGACCGACATCAATGAAGGAGTATCCGCGCAAGCTGCGCATCAACACGCAGTTGCAACGTGAGCTGGCCGAGCTGATCGCCGATGGCCTGACCGATCCTCGATTGGCAGGCGTCACCATCACCGAGGTCGACGTCGCGCCCGACCTGCGCAACGCCACCGTGCGGGTCGGGTCGCTGGGCTCCGACGCCGAACTCCAGGACAGCGTGCGAGCGCTTGGCGGCGCTGCGCCTTTGTTGCGCAAGGGTCTGGGCGCCCGCCTGCGCCTGCGCTACGTTCCGCAGCTACATTTTCGCGTCGACACCCGCATCCGTGAAGCTGATCGTCTGACGCGACTGATCCGTGACGCGGTCGGCGCCGACAGCGACCACGCGCGCCAGCGCGACGAGGACTGAACCGTCGTTTCGAGGCCCGCAAAACGATCAGTCTGGCGCAGCCTGGACGGGATCCTGTTGCTCGACAAACCGCTCGGCTGCAGTTCCAGCCAGGCGCTGCAGCAGGTGCGGCGTCTGTTCAACGCTGAAAAGGCCGGGCATACCGGGAGCCTCGATCCGGCCGCCAGCGGCATGCTGCCGGTCTGCTTCGGGCAGGCCACCAAGCTCAGTGGACAACTGCTCGACGCCGACAAGCACTATGTGGCAGTAGCGCGCTTCGGCCAGCGCACCCGTACGGGCGATGCCGAGGGCGAGGTGATCGAAACCCGCGACACCCGTGGACTGGACTGGGCGGCGCTGGAGAATGTGCGCGAACGCTTCGTCGGGGCCATCGAGCAGATCCCACCGATGTACTCGGCGCTCAAGCATCAGGGGCAGCGCCTGTATCAACTGGCAAGGGCCGGTCAGGAGGTGGCGCGTGCGCCGCGAACAGTTTGGATCCGGAGCTTGTCCTGGCGACCGCTCGGAGCGGTCGATCTGGAAGTGTCGGTGCGGTGCTCCAAGGGCACCTATATCCGCACCCTGATCGAGGACCTTGCCGCGGCGATCGGGCAGTGCGCGCATCTGCAGGCGCTGAGGCGCACCGAGGTCCAGCCGTTCGGCGGGCTTCCGATGTGGACGCTGGATGAACTGTCCGAACGCGCGCAGCGCTCGCAGGTCGACCTCGACGCGGTCCTGCAGCCGCTGGCGGCGGCGGTGCGCCACTGGCCGCAGGCGGTGCTCCGGCCCTGCGAGCTGCACGGGCTGTTGCGGGGTCAGGCCGTGCCGGTGGTGCGCGAGTGCCTGCCACCGGGCGTGGACGCCGGCATGGACGTGGCCGTCATGGGCCCGGGTGGCGTTCTCATGGCACTGGCCAGCTTCGACCCGGTCCGCGGGCTGGTGCCCAGGCGCTGGCTCGGAGCGGCCGGATCCGGGTCTGTCCCTTGAGACGGGCGCCGCCGGCAGCTAGAATGGCGAGCTTTGTACGTAAATTAAACAGAAGGTTTGGAGCGTTTCGATGACACTTTCGGTAGAACAGAAGGCGGGTGTGGTCCAGCAGCACGCCCGCGGCAAGGGCGACACGGGCTCGCCCGAGGTGCAGGTGGCACTGCTGTCGGCGCGCATCGTCGATCTTGGCGGACACTTCCAGAAGCACGGCAAGGATCACCATTCCCGCCGTGGGCTGCTCAAGTTGGTCAACCAGCGCCGCAGCCTGCTGGACTACCTCAAGCGCAAGGACGAGTCGCGCTACACGCAGTTGATCGCCACGCTCGGATTGCGGCGCTGATACGCGGCGCTGTTGTTTTTCGCGCGGCCCTCCATTCGTCCTCCAACTGAGCGCTCCTGATCATGGGAATCCCAGCACTGCCCGCCACGCCGGCGACCGTCTCCTTTCCTTACGGCGCACACAGCGTCATCCTCGAAACCGGCCACATCGCCCGCCAGGCCAGCGCCTCGGTGGTGGTCAGGATGGACGATACCGTGGTGCTGGTGACGGCCGTGGCGCGCAAGGAAGCCCGACCGGACCAGTCGTTCTTCCCGCTGACTGTCGATTTCATGGAACGCGCCTACGCCGGCGGACGCATCCCGGGCGGCTTCTTCAAGCGCGAAGGGCGACCCAGCGAGCGCGAGACGCTCACCTGCCGGCTGATCGACAGGCCGATCCGACCGCTGTTCCCGGAAGGCTTCCTCAACGAAGTCCAGATCATCGCCACGGTGCTGTCACTCAACCCGGAGGTCGACGCCGACATCCCGGCGATGATCGGCGCCTCGGCTGCGCTGTCGTTGTCGGGGGTGCCGTTCCAGGGCCCGATCGCGGCCGCCAAGGTGGGCTACATCGACGGTCAGTACGTGCTCAATCCCGGCGCCACCCAGCAGAAGTCGTCGCAGCTGGATCTGGTGGTTGCCGGAACCTGCGACGCGGTGATGATGGTCGAATCCGAGGCCAAGCAGTTGTCCGAAGAGGTCATGCTTGGTGCCGTGCTGTTCGGACATGAGCAAATGCAGGTCGCGATCAAGTCGATCAACGAACTCGTTGCTGCAGTCGGCAAGCCGCGCTGGCAGTGGAGTGCACCGGATACCGGCAAGGAGCTGGCCGAGGCGCTGGAAGCCTACCGGCAGGACGTAGTGGCGGCCTACAGCATTGCCGACAAGCAGCAGCGCCAGGACGCGGTGGCACAGGTCCGCGACCGGGCCGTCGAGGCACTGGCCTCCGGCGCCGCGCCGCGCTTTGCCGCGGACAAGCTCAAGGGCGTGTTCCATGACCTGGAGGCCGAAGTGGTCCGGGGACGCATCCTTGACGGCCACCCGCGTATCGACGGACGCGATACGCGCACCGTTCGACCCATCAGCATCTCCGCCGGCGTGCTGCCGCGCACCCACGGTTCGGCGATCTTCACCCGTGGCGAAACCCAGGTGCTGGCGGTGACCACGCTGGGCACCGGCAAGGACGCACAGCTGATCGACGCCATGGAAGGCGAGTCGCGCGAACCCTTCATGCTCAACTACAACTTTGCGCCGTTCTGCGTCGGCGAAACCGGTCGCGTCAATGCGCCCAAGCGGCGCGAGATCGGCCACGGACGCCTGGCCAAGCGTGGGCTGGCCGGCGTGATGCCGGATCTGGACAAGGAATTCCCGTACGTGGTGCGCGTGGTGGCCGAGACACTGGAGTCCAACGGCTCGTCCTCCATGGCCACGGTATGCAGCTCATGTCTGTCGATGATGGACGCCGGGGTGCCGATCAAGTCGCCGGTGGCCGGCGTGGCCATGGGCCTGATCCTGGAAGGCACCAAGTTCGCCGTGCTCACCGACATCCTCGGGGATGAGGATCATCTCGGCGACATGGACTTCAAGGT
>JAJFJX010000476.1 GCA_021773655.1 Panacagrimonas sp. | reverse complement strand
TCGTTGTTGCCGGCCTTCTGGTAGCTGGCAGCGAGAATCTTGATCAGCGTCTCGTCCGGCTTGCCGCCGGCCGTCTCGGTGGCCACGATGCTGGCGCTGGCCGCGTTTGCCGCGCTGGCATAGTCGCCGGCCAGGTAATGGGCCTGGGGCAGCAGACCGAGCACCTGCTGCTTGGTGCCGCCCTCCTGCCGGTAACGCTCGATCCATTGGATCGCCTTGGGATAGTTCCTGGCACGGTAATGGGTGCCGACGATGGCCTCGGCAATGTTCAGGACCTCGGCCTGTGGCAGTCGCCGGGCGTCCAGCACCTGCTCGAAGGCTGCCGCGGCGCGATCGGCGTCACCGGCACCGGAATAGGCGGCGCCGCGCATCTGCGCGATCACGAAACGCTCGTACTCGGTGAGCTTGCCAATGGCTTCGGCCCTGTCGATGGCCGGCAGCGCCTGCTTGAACTTCCTGGCCTTGATCAGCTCCTGCGCCTCCTGCAGCGGCCTGCCCACTTCCGGACGCAGGGAATCCCGCGGCGCGGCGGCACCGACGGCGGTGGCCGTCAGCACCATGACCAGGCCAATGACGAGCGGCCGCAATAGCTGGGGGAGGTTCATCGAATGCATTCCTGTTCTGGATCCTTCGCGGTCAACTGATTCCGACCAGACCGATATTGGTGATGCCAAGTTTCTGTGCGGTGGCCATGACGCCGGCGACGTGCTTGTAGGCCACCAGGCGGTTGGGCCGGATATGGAACTCTGGCTGCCGTGGCAGCCGGCTGGCCTGGAGAAAGCGCTGCTGCAGCTCGGCGCGGTCGTCCACGATCACTCCGTCCCAGTAGATCGTGCCGTCGAAATCCACCTCCAGGTTCACCACCGGTGGCGGCTCGGGCGGCGGTGCGGCGTTCTGGTCCACCGGCAGATCCAGCTTCACCGCGTGAGTCTGGATCGGGATGGTGATGATCAGCATGATCAGCAACACCAGCATCACGTCGATCAACGGCGTGGTGTTGATTTCGATCATCACGTCGTCTTCCTTGCCACCACCGACGTTCATGCCCATGTTGAGTTCCTCGCTTGGTTCAATTCTGCAGTTCCCGATTTCCAGACATCGGGACCCATCCCGCTCACCCCCGTGGCGGCGGTTCGGTGATGAAGCCCACCTTGACGATGCCAGCGCGCTGGCAGGCCTGGACCACGGTGTTGACGTTCTCGTAACGCGTTTCCTGGTCGCCGCGGATGTGGATCTCCGGCTGCGGCACCTGCACCGCGACCTTGTACAGGCGCTCCAGGAGCGCCTGCTGGTCGGCCAGCGGCGTCGTCCCCCAGAAGATGCTGCCCTCGGCATCCACGGCGATGGTGATGTTCTCGGGCTTGGTCTGCAGCGGCTGGTTTTCCTCGATGGGCAACTCCACCGGCACATTCTCGGTGACCACCGGGATGGTGATCAGGAAAATGATCAGCAACACCAGCATCACGTCGACCAGCGGCGTGGTGTTGATGGTGCTGATGGTCTCTTCTTCTTCGCCTTCGGGACTGCCGACTTGCATGGCCATGGGCGGGCTCCGTCGAGGGTGGAGAGGGGGTCGGGCATCGTTGGGACCCGGGATTCGCGTTTGCATCAACGACTCCCGATTCCCGGCTGTACTGTCAGGCGGCCTTCTTGTCGCCGACACGGGCGCCGGACAGCAGCACCGAATGCAGATCGGAGGCAAAGGCGCGAACCCGGTCCATCACCCCCTTGTTGCGCCGGATCAGCCAGTTGTAGCCAAGCACCGCGGGCACCGCCACGGCCAGACCGATGGCCGTCATGATCAATGCCTCGCCCACCGGGCCGGCCACCTTGTCGATGGACGCCTGCCCGGAAATGCCGATGGCGGTCAGCGCGTGATAGATGCCCCACACCGTACCGAACAGGCCGACGAAGGGTGCGGTGGACCCCACGGTGGCCAGCACCGCCAGGCCCGCCGTGAGCTTGCTGTTGATTGCGTCGACGGCGCGATTGACGCTCATCGTGATCCAGCTCGACCGATCGATCTGTTCGACCATCGTGCCCTCGTGGTGGCTGTCTGCACTGATCCCGCGATCGGCGATGTACCAGAACGGGCCGCCCTTCTTGAGCACTTCCATGCCCGAGGCGACGTTGGGAGAGGCCCAGAACTTCCTGTCGGCCTGCCTGGCTTCGCCCAGCACCTTGGCCTGCTCGATGAGCTTGACCACCAGGATGTACCAGGTGGCCGCCGACATGATGATCAGCGTGAACAGCGTTCCCTTGGTGACCGCGTCGCCGTTTTCCCACATGGCCTTGAAGCCGTAGGGGTTCTCGATCTCGGTGGTCTGGGCCTGCACTGCCGCTGCGGGCAGCGGCTCGGGTTCGGCATCCGGCAGGGCGAACGGATCGATCTGCAGCTCGCCCTCAGGCAGCGCGGCATTCCCGGTCGCTCCGGTGGTTTCGGCCGCGGGCGCGGCGTCGTCCCCCTGCGCGTGCAGTGGCGGTGCTGCCGTCCACACCAGCAGCATCAGCAAGACACCCATCGCGCGCGCCAGCGGCGACACGGTGGAACGCGGAACGTTGAAAGACGACATGAGAGGCTTCTCCATTTGCTGCGTTGCGCGGTCAAATTGCGCGGTCAAGAAGATCAGGAACATCAGGTGACGGGAACCCGGACGCGACTCGAATGACACGACGACCCCATCCGTCGGATGCAGGGGGGATCGCCATTGAATCCGGTAACAACAATCATTTGCAACAAGCCGAGGTCGCACCATGACCCACGACCCATGGGCCGGGCCTCCCCTCAGTTCGGAACCACCCACTTGTAGCGGATCGAGAACCACGAGGCTTCCGGCTTGCCGTCGATGGTCCCGACAAAGAACTTGCAGCGGCTGAACGCACGGATGGCCGCGTCGTCCAGTCGCTCATGACCACTGCTGGCGTCGATGCGCGTACTGCGCACCTTGCCGTCTTCGCCGATCAGCAGGCTGATGGCACTGGTGCCCTGTTCGCCCAGCCGTTCCGAAGCCGACGGATAGGAGGGCTCGCGACAGGCGCGCGGACTGCCCTGAAGATCGATTCTGGGTGCGATGCGCTCCGCCCGCCGCGGCGGCGGGGGCGGCGGAGCCGGGGGCGGCTTGACCCGTGTGGTCTGCGTGATGGCCTGGGTTGGCACCGGCGGCGTGGCGATGACGATGTCGGGCGGCGGCACGAACGGTGGAGGCGGCGGTTCGAATTCCGGCGTCGGCGGCGGCGGTTCGTCCACCGGCGGCGCCAGTTCCTCGATGATCCTGGTCTCGATCGGCGCCGGCAGCAGTTCCACGGCCTTGCGTGCCAGGCCCGTCACCAGGCCGTAGATCAGCGCGATGTGCAGGACCACGACGAACACGATGCCCGCCAGCCGGTTCCTGCTGTGTGCCCCGCCGTCTGTCCCGAAATTCATCCGCGTCCCGTCTCGTCAAACCCGATTGCCCGATCCAGCCCTTGCCCTCGCCCTTGCCCTTGACTGCATGCGCCCATCACGACCTCGGGCACCGCAGATTCAGTGAGCGACAGAGCCCTGACACATGCCAGAGGCTCCAGGGTCACGCAATTGCCCGTTTTCGGGCGCCACAAGCGGGAACGGCAACCGCGACGGTTGCCGTTCCCGGAACAGCGCGCCTGGGGTCAGTTGAGGTCCAGTGACCCCGGAATCGTCCAGCCTGACCACCAGGCGTCTCCAACTGCAGTGCCAGGCTCCACCGCACCAATGTAGTCGGTGGCGTCGAACGTGAAGCCCGAGCCGTTGGCCACTGCCGGAATCGCAACCGGCGAAGCCAGGCTCCCTGATGTCGCATCGAGCGCCAGTGCCGAATCAAGCGAGAACATCAGAGGGCCCGCATTGTCGTCCTGGTCGGCGACACGTGCCCCGCTGTAGTAGCCATCGGCACAATTGCCCAGCACGTTGATCAGGGTGATGGCGCCGAAAACGTCCGGCGAGCCGCTGCCGTCGGTATCAGCGTCCTGGATCTGCACGCAGGCGGTGTCGAAGCCCTGCACCGAGGAGTTGTAGATGCTGGCCGTGACCGCTCCACGCAGCAACAGGCCCGGACGCTCCGTATTGGGCGAGTTGACCAGGGGACCACCGACCACGGTGATGTTGGCCAGCGCACCGTTGGTCTGCGGCACGTAGTCCTCGTTGCCACTATTGGCTTCGACGCCACGCGGATCGTTGCTGCCGGTCGGCGAAGGCTTGTCCTGACTCTTGACGGCCAGGGCGTACTGCACGTTGCCCCTCCAGCCCTCGTCGAAATCGATGTCGTCGTCGTCGTTGCCGGTGGCCACGATGTAGCGCGCATTGACCGTGCCGCCGAACCATTCGAAGGCATCGTCCAGATTATTGTGGACCTGCACGAAGGAGATCTCGGTGCCGTGACCCACGCCCTGCATGGTCAGGCCATTGACCTCGTTGTTCGGGCCCGCAACCAGGCCACCTTCGGCGATACGCACATAGCGCAGGATGCCGCTGTCGTCATCCGGGATGTTTCCGCCGAAGCGTGAGGTCTCGACATCGCTGCCGCCCTCGCCTTCGACGTTGCACACCGTGCCGTCGCCGAAGCAGGCGCCCGTGTCGCCGGTACCGAAGTGCGGCGCAAAGCCCTGGATCACCACGCCACCCCACTCGCCCAGACCGTTGAAGCCGTCGTCCAGACTGCTGAAGGTGATCGGTGCGTTGCGGGTGCCGTCGGCAACGATGCGCGAGCCTCGCGTGACGATGAGAATGCCATCG
>JAJFJX010000475.1 GCA_021773655.1 Panacagrimonas sp. | reverse complement strand
TGGGCGAGGTCTGTCTTTTCGCTGCGCCCGTCGACATGCAGCAACCCATCTCGCCCAACGGTAGTGAAGGGGAAATCCTGCTCCGATACGCTGCTGCTGACGTTAACCGTAATGCCATCTTCCGCGCTGGTGTTGATGGGCACGCCCAGACCAACGAAGCCAACGGACGTAAACGCATCTGCTGTTTGGGAGTAGCAGATGATGGTTAGCACCCCGCCCTTTGGGGTGAGCGTGCGGACCATAGCGGTGTGCACATCGCGGATGTCCCCGACTTCGGCGAATTCCGCGGCTCTCTCACCCATCGCCAGGGCTGTCTGAGTCGGGTCGAGGGCGAACCAGTCGTCTTGCTCGATCTGGTTAGATCGCATTTCATTAAGTGCGATCTGCTCTGCTGTGCACCCAGCCAGTACCAGCGCTCCTGCCGCGAAGATGAGTTTCTTCATCGGGCGAACTATCGTGACGCGGCTTCTGAAGGCACCCAGAGAACAACGTCTCCGTTAGGCGTGTAAACGCGCAACTGACTTTTCAAGAAACCGCGCTTAACGATCGAATATTCGTAGCCTTTGACCGGTGCACATGTGACGCCGATCAGAGACTGCATATGGCGATTATCACCACTGATCGCGGCTTGGGTGAATTCATTCAAGGCGTCTTTTGTGACGCAGCCGACATAGGCGCCGGTCACGCGGCCAGATTGCGCGGCGGCGGGAGTGGCGATGAGAGCAATAGTCAGAGCGGTTATCGCTGCTAATGCGAAGTTTGGTTTTTTCATCCGGCCAGCCCAATTATCAGTTTCTTCATCCCGCCAGCCTAATCCGCAGAGGTCATCTCCCGCGAGAATTCAGAGTTGGTAACCCGGAAGTTAATCGTCTTGGGACTACGCCATCGAGGCCGCGGCAGGCGCGGCTTTGCGAGCGACACGCCTACGCGGGGCTTTCTTCGGTGCCGGCTTCTTCGGTGCGGCTTTGCGGGTGGACCGGGCAACGACCTTACGTTTCGGCGCAGCCTCGCCGGCGACCTTCTTTGCCGCCGCTTTTCGTTTCGGTGCAGGCTTCCTGGCGCCGGCGTGAAGCTGAATGCCGAGCGCATTCAGCACCCCGACCACGGTGGCGAACTCGGGATTTCCGCCTTCGCTTAGGGCGCGGTAAAGTCCTTCGCGGGACAGACCGGTTTCGCGGGCGATCAGGGTCATGCCTTTGGCGCGGGCCACGACGCCAATGGCATGGGCGATGTAAGCCGGATCGTTGGTCTCAAGGGCTTCGGTAACGTATTCGGCGATGGCCTCGTCGTCGTCGAGATATTCGGCGGCGTCGAAGGGGGATGTTTTCAGGGCCATGTCAGTCCTCGATTTGTTTGGCCAATTCCTTGGCCTTGGTGATGTCCGAGCGTTGGGTCTTTTTGGTGCCACCGGCTAGCAACAAGACCAACTCGTTGCCGCGCTGCGTCAGATAGACCCGATAGCCAGGGCCGTAGGGGATGCGCAATTCGCTGACGCCTTCGCCCACCGGCTTTACATCGCCGATATTGCCGAAGGCCAGCCGGTCGATGCGCGTTGCGATCCGGCGTTGTGCCTGACGATCCTTTAAGCCTTTGATCCATTTGTTGAATTGCTCTGTCTGGCGAATTTCGATCATGAGCTAGTGTAACCTGTAGATTACACATAGTCAAGGTCAAAATGTAACCTGTGGGTTACGAGTTGTCAGTGCAGATCGGCCGGGAGGGTGGTCAAATATGACGACAACCCTCGCCGAACTCGTTGCCGACAGGTCCAGCTTCAAGCGGTTCGTCGTCCGGTTCAAAGCCTGGGATCCCGAGACCCTTTCGGAGAAAACCTTCTACTACGCCGATAAGGGCTTTGCGACCGAGCCGGACGAGGCACCTCCCAATTTGCACATCCCTGGCCGGATACTGCGGCCACTGACCCACAGCCGATCGATGTTCTCCGGGTCAAAGATCGGCGGGCTGGCTCTGCCGGACTTCGGTGAGACCGTTCTCATCAACGCTGACGAGAAGCTGGATTTCCTCACGCAGCTCTATGTCGACGGCCGCGACTGCGACGTCTTCATCGGCGGCGAGATCGACATCCTCACCAATTTCCACCAGATCTTCTGTGGCGTCATGGATGCCATCGAGGCTGACGACAAAGAGATCTCGCTGCGCGTCAAGTCGTCACTGTTCAAGTTGGATCGGGCCTTCCACCAGGACATCTACGGCACCTCGGCCGAGGATGATATCGAAGGCAAGCCGATCCCCGAGACCCTCGGTCAAGTCAAGAACGTTACCCCGGTTTTGATCGACTCCACCGGGTTCGTCTACCAGGTCCACAACGGCCAAATCCAAAGCATCGATGCGGTCTACGACGAAGGCGTGCTGCAGGTCCTCGACACCGACTACACGGTCGATCTCAACGCCGGCACCATCGATTTCGCGGCAGCGCCGAATGGGAAAGTCACCGTCGATCTCAAGGGGTCGAAGGAAGGCGGCGTCTACGTCAACACGATCTCCGACATCGTGCAGCGCGTCGGTGGATATCGTGGCATCACCGAATTCGACACCCTGGCGTTTAGCGCCTTCAAGACCGCCGTTCCCGAGATTGTCGGGATCTACGTCAAGGACCCGAGCAACACCCTCGATGAGCTTTCGTTCCTGGTGAATTCACGCGGCGGGTTCCTGACCGACAATCGCACCGGCCAGCTGACCATCGGCCTGCTGAGCGAGCCGACGACCGCGACCGAGATCCTTGGGCCTAACGCGATCACCAACGTCGACATGGAAGGCATCGAGCGCTGCAATCTGCTGCGCACCACCGACACATCGCTGGGGGGCGACGCAGCCCAGAACCTGTATCCGAAATTCTGGGCGCCGAACAATGCCTGGTACGGCATCCATGACGTCATCTCGGTCGGCGTCGAGGACGACTTCGACTATATCGAGGTCCGGCTCAACGGCACGCCTGCCGGCGATATGCGGATTGCGTTCGATACCGAGCGCACGAACCACATTCCGAACTCCGAAGACTTCACCGCGGCGTCCTGGGTCAAGACTGACACGCTGATCACGCCCAACGATGGTATCGGTCCTGATGGCACCCTGTCGGCCGACGCCATGGTGCATACCAGCACCGCGGCTTTGGTTTCCGACCAAGCGGTGTTCAACCCTGGCTTTCAACCTGTGGTGCAGTCGGTCTATGTCCGTAAGGACGAGCATCGCTGGTACATGCTGCGCACCGATGACGGCACCAATTCGGTCACTACCTGGTTCGATGCCCAGACTGGCATGGTCGGCTCCAATAGCGTTGGCGGCGTGGCCGAGTTCCTACAGGCCGGTGTCGTCGATGAGACCTCCACCTATTGGCGTATCTGGTTCGCCGCTCGTGGCTTCGCCGGCAACATCGACTACGACATTGCTCAGGTTGATGGTGATGGTTCAACCGCTACCGTTATCGGCTCGACAGGGCATCCGATCCGCGCGCAGCACAAGCCCGGTACTGACGACCCCACCAGCTACATCAAGACAACCGGCCAGGCCGTCACCGCGGCAGTTATCCCTTACGGCGAGGACCGGTTCGTCGCCGGGTCGGTCTATCTCAAGCTGATCTCAGGTGATCTCACCAACATCGATGCGATGCGCCTGGGGTTCGACGAGTGGCCAAGCGGTGGAACGACCGTCGGCACGGTCCACACGGGCCCGAACATCACGCCGACGGGCACCCGCAACCGGTTTCTGTACGAGGGCGCCGCCACAGATGACGACGCGACGACGGGCATCTCGCCATACTTGGAACTGACCCACACCTCGGGCCCGGTTGATCTGACATTCCGCATTTACCGTCCGATGTTTGAGGAATCCCGGCTGGTGACCTCGTTCATTGAAGGCGGCCAGTGCGCGCCGCTCGAGGAAACGGCACCGGTCAGCGTGCCGACGATCTCGCGCAGTCTACTTTTCACCCGAGGTGGCGAAAGCAGCTCCGGCACGCCGGCGAACGGGCCAAATACCTACATGCACCGGACGCCGTCGGTTGAAGGCGATCGGCGCAAGTTCACGTTTGCTACCTGGCTCCGCCGCCACAACATCCATGCCGACAACGAGTATCTGTGGTGGACCATTTCGGGCGGACATCCAAAGTTCGACGAAGCCAGTTGGATCGGTTTCATCAAGAACACCAACCGGATCCGCGTCCAGTTTAATACCGGAACCACATACCCCGTTGTCGATACGACGACGCAGTTTGCTCGCGAGGACGTGTGGTCGCACCTCGTCGTCGCGGTCGACACCGAGCAAGCCGTCGCAGCGGATCGCGTCAAGGTCTTCGTCAACTCGGTTCAGGAAACACTCCTGCCGCTAGCCAGCGGCCTGCCGCCGCTTAACTTCGACACCCACTTCAACCGCGCCGCACCGCATTTCCTCGGCCGCCGCGAATTCAATGTCGACCACCTCAACGCAGTGCTGGCCGACACCTATTGGATCGATGGTCTAGCCCTAACCCCTGCCGACTTCACGACCTGGACCGGAGCTGCATGGGTGCCGAAGCTCTACACGGGCGCCATGGGCACCAACGGCTGGCACCTCGATTACCAGGACAACGGTTCGGTTGCCGCGCTCGGTACGGACGTCTCGGTCGCCGGCAATGACCTGACGGTCGAGAACTTCCTCACCACCGACCAGAAGTCCGACGATCTGCCGACGTCGCCGGTGGTGCCGATCTAGTGGCCGGGTTCCCGACCAACTGGAATGTCGACGGCAACGGACTCAAGATTTCGTCCGAGGGGTTCGGCGTCGTGGCCGGACTGACCTTCGCCGAATTCCGGGTGACGGGCACAGCGAACAATGTTGTCAGCCTGATCGGCCTGGAGAAAAACCAAACCGTCGTTGCCGCGGTCAACCAGCAATGGGCTCAGAGCTTTTTCCTGTGGCGCGTGGCCGGGGACCTCACCGGGATCAACACGTTTCGCATCCGAACATCCGAACGCGATGCCGCCGGCGGCTTCAACTTCGATCATGACACCGATATCTCGGTCACCGATGCCATGCAGCCCCCATTCAGCCACACCAAGACGCTGGTGGAGTCCGATACTGCGTTCTTGCTGCCGCGCCTGGCCATCGTGCAACTCAGCTCGGGTGCGGTCGATGTCACCCTGCGCCTGGCGCTTCCAGCGCTGCGTAAGGTCTCCCCGGTCGTCTACACCGATGCCCAGATCATCGAGATCCGGCGCTTGCCGGTGATCCATCCCAGCAACCAATCGTTCGTTGGTTACGCCAAAAACCACACCGTTGATAACGGCGAAGGCATCGACGTCGCTGCAACGCCAGCATTTAAGATTTTTGCCGGTCAAGAGTTTCGAACTTCGCAAACGCCCGTCGACCAGGCGGTCGAGGCTGCCCACAAAGGTTCAGAGGAACGGCGGATCAACACGGCGCTGCAGCTCAAGACTGACGCCGATGCCGAGGCGACACGTCTGCAGGCGTTGCACGGCGTGCGCCGCGACATGTTCGAGATCGACCTCAAGTCTGAGCCGTTCGCGGTTGCCGTC
Organism: Panacagrimonas sp.; assembly: GCA_021773655.1. Lineage (GTDB taxonomy): Bacteria > Pseudomonadota > Gammaproteobacteria > Nevskiales > Nevskiaceae > Panacagrimonas. Next base: position 3,980 of record JAJFJX010000475.1, on the reverse strand, counting down.
GGCGATGTCGTGACGGTGCAGTCGTCCCGTTTTGGCCTGTCGGCGGGAAAGAAATTTATCGTTGTCTCGCTGACCGAAGATGCCGCTCTCAACGAAATCACTGTGCAGGTGTGGGGATGAGCAAGATTGCGATCGCGTTTGACAATCTGTTGGACGCCGCAATCCTTACCGGCGGTTCGTGGGCAGCGGGACTGCCGTTGAACAATCTCAAGACCGTCGACCCGAGCGAACCCGCGCGAACGTCAGACGCATCCAACGCCTCGACAAAATTCGATGCCGATCTGAAAACGAGCCAGGTTGTAAAGCTGGTTGCGCTGCCGCACCACAACGCCTCGCTGTTCGCCAAATGGCGGGTGCGGGTGGGCAATGACCCGACGTTCACGACGCATTTGTATGACAGCGGCGAGATTGACATTTGGCGGGCGACGGAGCCGTTTGGCGAGCGGCAATACGCTGAATTCACATGGGGTTCGAAACTGGATTCCGCGGATAGTGCCGACTTCCGCCCGATTGCCTTCGTTTGGATCGGGGACACCGGCAAGATCGCCCGATACGTCCGGGTCGAGATCTTCGACGCCAACAACGTTAAGAGCTATTTCCAAGCTGGTCGGGCCTATGTGTCGAGCGCCTTCCAACCCACCATCAATCTCCAATACGGCGCTGAATTTGGGTTTGAGGATAATTCGCGGACGACGCGCTCACGGGGCGGCCAGCCATACACAGACGTCGAAATAAAATACCGCGTCTTTCGGATCCCCTTCGAACATCTCACCACCCACGAAGCCCATAACTTCGGTCAAGAGATCGGGCGCATCCGGGGCAAGAGCGGCGACATGATCGTCATCCTCAACCCCGAGGACACCGACAATGCCGCGCGGCAGTCGCTCTACTGCAAGTTCCAGGATTACGGCAAGACTGAATACGCGCATTTGAACGACCACCGAACCCAATGGATTGTCGAGGAGATTATCTGATGGCAGTCGAGTGGTCTGTCACCTTTAACGGAACCACGCGGACCAATGAAGACCTAGAGGACCATGGCTATGCCGATCCGGTTAAGGGATTCGGCGGCCTGTTCTTGGATATCCTCACTCACTTCTCAAACATCCTCAAAGCGACCAGCACCACCAGCCTGCTCGTCTCCGCCGTACCGAAATCCTTAACCCTGACCGCCCCGTTCGGCGCCTTCGGCGTTGGCCAGGACGTCACCATTGCCCGCACGAGCGCCCCGACGACAACGTACATGCGGGGCAAGGTCGACGCGTTCGACGGCGAAGCCGGGACGATGACGGTCGACGTCACCAGCGTTGTTGGTTCGGGCACCCATTCCGACTGGACCATCACCGTCGGTGGCGACACGACGGTGCCGGCCAGCTCGCCTGTCTCCAAAGGTGATGGCGGGACCGGCTCGCCAATCGGCTCGGTCGGCCTTGGCAATCTCACAGCGGCCGTCGCCGCGATCGTCACCACCGAGAACACACCGGCAGTCCGCGGTGTCGCCTGCTATGTGCTCGGCGACGATGAATACCCGCAATGGGTCGACGCGGTCGCCGGCGCGGCGATCTCGCCGGTCATGGCCGTGCTGGCGCGGGCCGATCTCGTGCAGGACGAGATCGAAATCTACGACGTCATGGAAGATGAGCTGACGCGGCTGACGCAAGCCAACGTGGGCGTCACCGGCATCACCGAAGTCAGCAAGTCGCAAGCTGGGGGGCGGTTTGCTGTCGGTGCCGACGATGGCTTGCACGTCTTCGAATGGCAGGCGGCCGGCTTGGTCGAGATCGCCAACGAGTTCGCCACCGAGACCATCGAGGGCATTGCGGTTGGATATCGGGCCGATCCGCCGCTAAACCACGCCACCGGGGGCCGTATCCCGATTGTGGCGTGCATGTTCGCAGTCGATGCCAGCCCCGTCGCGGTGATCATGGAGGACGGCCGGACCTTCACTCAATCGAACACGGCCGGCGGCGGCGTCGCCATCATGGCCGGGCGCCTGTACTACGCCGATGGTGGCGACGACGTGAAGTTCGTGGCGCTGGACACCATCGCCGCCAATGATTGGGCCGATACAGTCGTCTTCGGCAACAACAGCGACAGCAACCCATGTCTTGGCGCCGATGTCGCCATGGACAGTGGCGGCGACATGATCGCCATGGCCGATGGCAACGGCCTCACCCTGGCGAAGAACTTCCACGGCCCCAGAGCCCGCAACGCGGTGACGTCCGAAGAAGTCTGGGCCATGTGCCAGATCGAGAACGCGTCCAACACCGGCTGGAGCCTCGGCGAAGCCCGCGCCATCTGGTTGGCCAACTCCAAGACGGCCGATCGCAGCAACAACGCCAACACCCTGGTTCAAACGGGCACGGTCACCGAGGCAGCGTTCGTCACCGGTGGCGACATCAACGGCTATTCCGGTTGGTCGGCGTTGAACTATCTGTCGATCACCGGCGCAGTCGACTTCGATTTCGGCGCCGATCCAGACGCCATCATCATGGCCAAGTTCTGGCTGCAAATGGACAGCGGCGCGCTCGGCACCCAAACAATCCTTGATATGCAGGATGGTGTCGGCAACGACGATATCATGCTGATCGAGTGGATCGCCGGCACCGGGTTGCGTGTGACCGTGGATCCAGAAACCGGCGCGGCGCTGACCGTCGACTCCACCGCGCTCGCCGCCGATGACACCGGCTACATGGTCGGGTTGGCCTTCGATTCCGTTGAGAGCGTCATTCGGTTGTTCATCAACGACAAGGAGGTTGCGCGGACCGCGGTCACGGCATCGACCCACCACGATTTCGGCCTGGCCGATGTCGACATTCGTTTCGGTGTGACCCATGCCGGCACCAACCCGCTGACCGATGGCACCCTGGCGTTGTTCCATATCGGCGCCTCACGCCCCGATTGCGATTGGGGCGACTTCTTCAAGTTCGCCTACGAGACGGAAAAGGCGCTGTTCGTGGCCAACGCTCAGGCGTTTCTCAACAGCGCCGGCGACACCCTGATCGATGTTTCCTACGACGCGGCCAGCGGCACCACCTACGCCATGCAGTCGGACGTGATCAACGTCTTCACCGGCATCGAACGCACCACCGACGACGCGACCCCTGCCGGCTGGACGGGCACGGTCAACAAAGGCGTGGCGACCCGCACCACCAAGGGCCTGCAAACGGTCCTCACGGCGTCCGACGAAGAACTCTATGCCGAGCGCGCTGCGTACAAGCTGACCCACATGGCGCCCCTGGGGGTGTCTCAGATGGCGCTGGCGAAGATCCTGGCGGACGCGGCCAACATCAACGCGGTGACGGCTGTCACGCGCAGCCAGTACCACCCGAAGGTTCAGCTCACGGTTGCGGCGAACACGACTTGGGATCTGCTGCTGGCACCGAACGCCGAGGCGTTGCTCACCGTAAACACGACCTTCTTGGCGCCCCTGAATATCCAAGAGGACGCCTTCTATTCGATCCGCGTCGTTCAGGATGGCACCGGTTCGCGTACCGGCAGTTGGAACGCTGCTTTCCATTTCGCCGGCGGCACGGTGCCAACACTGACCACGGCCGCCAACGCCGTTGACCGCTTCGTCTTCCAGGGTGTCCGCGTTGGCAACGACCTAGTGCTGGAGCAGTCCACCGGACAGGACGTCAAGGCAGCATGACCCTAGCTCTGGGTGCCGCCGCAGCGGGCGGCAATGGCGGCGGCGGGGTCATCCTCACGAACTCTGCTGATTTCGAGTTCAACAACGACGAGTATTTCTCATTCTCCCCAAGCGGGAATGGGTCGGATATCAAGACCGGATCGGTGTCGGTATGGCTGAACGAAGAAGGTCGGGTTGGCTCAACTCGGTACATTTTTACCGGGCGGGAAGATGCTGACACTGCTGACCGGTCTATCTGGCGATTCCAGTCCGGTAATCAACTGCTGCTCCAAAATGTTGAGGTCAGTCGATTCAGTGAGCAAATTAGCGCATCAACGTTCACTGCGAC
>JAJFJX010000474.1 GCA_021773655.1 Panacagrimonas sp. | reverse complement strand
ATTTTCAAGGCGTTTAGAGCCGAGACGTTCGCGGTCTGGAAACAAGGTTGGCTTGCCGCATGATCCGGATCACGGTCCAATCGTGCCGACCGTGGCAGTTAACGTGTCAATGCCGTTGAAAGCGTCCCGACTGCAGGCGTCCGGCGTAGAGCATGCCGGCGGTCGTAGCTGCGACGGACGAGACCATAAGGACGGTCAGCTTAATGCGGGCCGTATTGATACCGCTGTTCCTAGCGGCGGTTTCATTGCCGCCGGTCGATGAGACTCCACTGGCTTCAGGGTTATCCGACTATCGCATAGGGTCGACATTAGTTCACGCGGACCCCGTCCGGATCAAGCTCACTTCCCGTGACGATCATTCTCGCGATGTCGTCGATTGTGACATCAGGAACATTCAGAATTCCCTGAGACCGTCCGCCTTTTAGAACTAGGACGCGATCAGCCAAGTCGCTAACGTCTGGCAACCGCTGAGTGATCAACATGATTGAGTGGGTTTCGGACAAGCGTTTGATGGTTTCCAACACAGCTGTCGACTCGCGGACGCCGAGTGCGGCGGTGGGTTCATCCATGATCAGAATCTGATTTCCGAAGGCCAGAGCCCGCGCCACTGCTACCATCTGCCGCTGTCCGCCAGACATTCGTTCGACCTTCAACTGGGGAGAAGAGATGTTCACCCGCAGTTCGGCGAGCAATTTGGCTGCTTGGTCCCACATAGGCTTCTTCTTCAGCCAGAACGGACCAACCGACGCTTCGCGGCCTATGAAGATATTTGACGCGACGTCGAGCGTGTCGAAAAGAGCCAAATCCTGGAAGATCATTTCGATGCCCTTCGCGCGCGCATCGAGTGGGGTCAGGAGCGTGGTGCGTTGGCCTCGAATCCATATCTCGCCGCTATCCTGACGCACGACACCAGCAGCGATCTTCATCAATGTTGACTTGCCTGCGGCGTTGTCGCCCACCAGCGCCAGAATTTCACGGTCACGGAGCTCCAGGCTAACGTTCGAGAGAGCCTGGACGGCGCCAAAAGCCTTGCTGATATTGCGCAGTTCGAGAACAGGCGCTGCTTGTATGGCTCCCGAGCCCGCTTCTTCCGTTGCCTCGGCCCCATTGTCTAGGTTGCTCATCTTGCGATCCAATCAGCAGAGTTCAGATGGACGACGTTAGCCCCGATGCCGGTCCAACCGCCATACGCAACAAACAAACCGAATCCCAGACTGGCATCGAGCGCATCCATGACATCATTCTGCAGGCAGGCATCACGAGTGGCTTCGGGGCGGCCCCGCCGTCCCCTCTTTGGAGGACAGCGGGTACCAACCTAGTCACCTGGAGTTCAGCAGCTCTCCGGGTACTCCTTTCCAGCGATCTCGAACAGGCGCTCGGATACGTGCTCCCGGATGTCCTCGCATGAATCGAGCATGATGTAGGGAAGGGCCACAGATTTCTGGATTTCGGAGGCCTTACCCTGACAATCGAGGAGTATGGATCTCGCGACCTCTTCGCCGATCAAATAGGGGTCGCGGAGCGCCGTCCCCCTCAGGCGACCGTCAAGCATCGTCGAGACTTCTTCAAGTGTGCCGCCTATACCGGTTACCGGCACGTCATCGACGCCGTTCCGATCGAGACTCTCGAGCGCCTGTACGGCGCCAAGGCCCATCGCGCTCGAACCGCCCATGACAAAGCCGATCTCGGGGTTCGCAGTCATGAAGGCGATCGTCTTGTTGAAGGCGATATTGCGATCAAAGTCCGCATGTTCCTGGACGACCACCTCGAATCCCGCTTCCTCGAATTTGGGAACGGCGCTTATGCTCCGACCTTCCGTGATCGGGCTGCCGGCCAGGCCGTGCAGAACCCCGATCTTCGTTCCGGGCTCAAGATTGTCAATGGCCCACTGAACGATCGTATCGCCGGCGGCTGCGTGTGTGTTCCCGACCATTTGCATGAAATCGGCTTCCTCGGGTCCTTCTGTGAACTGTATGAGGAACACGGGGATCTCGTTCTCTTTTGCCTGCTCATACGCGGGCATCATCAGATCGGGGTTGGTCGGACCGCTAATCAGATAGTCGAGGTCCAGCAGCATCAGCGTAAGATGATTCTGCAGCTGCGCAGGTTGATCGGCCGAGTTTGGCGCGGCTTTGATAAGCATGTTGTATTTTACACCAGCGGCGTCCAGCGTATCCCGGATACCGAAGTCGGTTTGTCCGAAGAAGTCGCTAAAGTCATACTGTGCGGCCGCAAAGCCGATCCGAATTGTGTTGTCGCCGCAGACGTTCTCTTGAGCGTGCGCCGCCGGCGCGGCGGCCAGCGCACCAAGCACAAGCCCAGCGCCGACGTAGTACAGTGGCTTACAGCGTAGATGTCGCATTGCTATCTCCCCTATTGGGTTCCACACAACTGCCTCCCTGTCTTAAGACATTGGAAGACTCCCTTATCGGCACGTTTCGTGCCTTATTGCTCAGCGCCTAACAGTTCGCGCGCCAACAGCCACAATCAGAACCAGCCCGAGCACGACCAGCTGCCAGAATGATGCCAGCCCCATGAGAACCAACCCGTTGTCGATCACGGCGACAACGAGAGCGCCGAGAGCCGTGCCGATTATGGTGCCGCGGCCCCCGAAAAGACTGGTGCCGCCGATAACGACCGCAGCGATGACGATGAGCTCAAGGCCGGTACCAAGCGTCGCCTGCACGGCGTTGAGTCGAGCGGCAAGCAGCATGGCCGATAGTCCGACGCACAAGCCCATAATGGCGTAGGCCAACAGCTCATATCGCCTGACCCGGATGCCCACCTGACGCGCCGCTTCACGATTTGCGCCGATCGCCGTAATGTATCTTCCAGCCGGCGTGAAGTTCAGGATGTACGTGCCGATGGCAACCACGAGGGCGGCAATAAAGAATGGGGCGGGTATGGACAGGACGTCACCCTTTGAAAGTGCGAGGATTTCTGGCGGAAATCCGAAAAAGATCTCCCCCTCCACAGTGACAAGGGCGAGCCCCCGAAAGGTCACGAATGTGCCCAACGTCGCGATGAAGGGAGGGACCTTGAGCCATACAACCACCGAGCCATTGAACAGACCGGTCAGCAGACCGATGCCCATGGCTAGGATGATTCCGCCCCACCACGGCATGCCGTGCTCGACGACGGCGAGGCCGAAAAAGGCGGCAGTCAATCCGACCGCCGATCCCGTCGATATGTCGATGCCACCGGTCGTTATGACAAAGGTCTGGCCAACACCGAGGAT
>JAJFJX010000473.1 GCA_021773655.1 Panacagrimonas sp. | reverse complement strand
GGTGGGCTTTCCGCTGACCTTGGTGCTCGGCCTGCTGATGCTGCAATGGCTGCTGCCGAGCCTGTCGGTGGTGATGGCGGGCTGGCTGGATGCGGCCTGGCCGGTAATGGAATCGGTGTCGCGCTGAGATGTCGCAGACCAGCGCCCAGGACAAGACCGAGAAGGCCACGCCCAAGCGCGAACGCGACGCGCGCCGTGACGGGCAGGTCGCACGCTCGCGCGAGCTCACCACCGCAGTGCTGGTGGCCGGCGGCGCGGTGGTGCTGCTGAGCCTGGGCGGGCAGATGACCGCCGAGGCCGTGCAATTGCTGCGCGACAGTTTCGAGTTCGACGCCGCCGACCTGGCCCGTGCGCAGGACATGCCGCGTACCTTCGCCCAACTGCTGCAGGCTGGTCTGCTGGTCGCCGCACCGATTCTGGCCCTGGGTTTCATCGGCGCACTTGTGGCGCCACTGCTGCTGGGCGGCTGGAACTTCAGTGCCAAATCGATGGCGCCCAAGTTCTCGCGCCTGGACCCGATCGCCGGACTGGGGCGCATCTTCTCGGCGCGCGCGTTGGTCGACCTGGGCCTGGGACTGCTCAAGATCTTGGTGCTCGGCGGCATCGGCGCGGCGGTGCTGTGGTCACATCGCGGTGAACTGCCGTCGCTGGCGGCGATGGATGTGCGCAACAGCATCAGAGGCTCCGGCGCCGTGATCTTCGGCCTGCTCGGCTGGCTGTCGCTGGGCCTGGCGGTGATCGCGGCACTGGACGTGCCCTGGCAGTTGTTCCGCCACCACAAGGAACTGCGCATGACGCGCCAGGAGGTGCGGGACGAGTTCAAGCAGGCCGAAGGCCGGCCGGAGGTCAAGGCCAAGATCCGCCAGGCGCAGCAGGCCATCGCGCAGCGACGGATGATGGAGGCCATCCCCGGTGCCGACGTCGTCATCACCAACCCCACGCATTACGCCGTGGCGCTCAAGTACGCCGCCGGCCGCATGCGCGCGCCGCGGGTGGTGGCCAAGGGTGCGGGCCTGATCGCCACCGTCATCCGGGAGCGTGCCCGCGAGCATCAGGTGCCGATCGTCTCGGCGCCGCCGCTGGCGCGTGCGCTGTACCGTTCGGTGGAACTCGACCAGGAGATTCCTGCCGTGCTGTTCCAGGCGGTGGCGCAGGTGCTGAGCTATGTGTTCCAACTGCGCCGCTGGACCGGCGGCGCCTCCGCACCACCGCGCCCGCCCGAGGTGGGTGAGGTGCCCGGCGGCGAGCCCGACCCGGATGCCGATGCCGACGACGCTGATGATGGCGCCGATCCGGGAGCCGGCCCGGCTCGGTGAGCTGGCCGGGGACTCAGGCCGCCGCGCTTGCAGTCGCGGTGGCGGCAGTCGCTGCCCGCTGCTGATCGCGGCGGTATTCGGCCACCGACACCAGGCGCCGCGCCCGGCTATCCCACAGCACGTATTTCAGCGAATGGTGCACGTCGCCCAGGCGAATCCTCCGCACCGGGCCGAACAGCTCCGGATGGTGGGCGTGGCAGGCGGCGAGGCGATAGTTTGGGATGCGTGGGCTCAGGTGGTGGATATGGTGGTAGCCGATGCTGGCGGTGAACCAGTTGAGCCAGGCCGGCAGCACCAGAAAGCTGGTGCCGTGCAGCGCGGCGTCCTGGCGGTCCCACTGGCGGTCGTCGGTGGCGTAGGAGTGTTCGAAATTGTGCTGCACGGTAAACAGCACGATGCCGGCGGCGCCGGCCAGCGCGGTGCTGAACAGATAGACGCCGAAGAACAGCAACGGGCCCACCAGCAGGCTCATCACCACCCAGGCCAGCAGCAGCGCAAGGTTGTTGAACGTCATGTGCCAGTACTCGGTTCGCGAGGCCCAGCACGGGGTCCGGAAGCCGGCGGCGAGGGTGCGCAGTGACTCGCCGGGCCGGGCCCGACGCGCGCGCGCCAGATGCACGAGCAGCCCGGCGGTGCCACGGATCCAGGTCAGCCGCGGATTGAGAATCAGATAGACAAAGCCGCCCAGGGGTGCCATCCACCACTGCCGCGCGCGCGCGTAGGCGCGCTGCCGGCGGTTGCTGAGGCCTTTGAATTCATCGACCGACAGGATGTCCAGTGGCCCCCGGTAACGAGCCCAGTTGCCGTTGGTGGCGTGGTGGTGATTGTGATGCCGACTCCACACATACTGCGGCATGCCGCAGAGCACGCCGAGCACGAAGCCGAAGCCGCGGTTGAGCGCGGTGCTGCGGAACAGACTGCCGTGGCCGCACTCGTGCATCAGCACGAACCCGCGCACCAGGAACAGGATCATGGCCAGGCTCGCCGGTGCGATCAGGGCCGGTGCGCCCGATGACACCAGCCACCACAGCGCCCCCAGCGGCAACAGGGTGGACAGCACCTGGATCAGACCGCTGAGGTCATCGGTGCCGGTGTAGTCGCCAATCCGCACGCGGGGCGGGGGCGTTCCAGGAAGTGCAGCAGGAGCAACGAACAAGGTGCCAGCCTCTGTGATCAAACGTCACCTTAATACGCCTTGGCGATGTCCGTACCGGGACAGGCGCCAGATCGGGGCCCACAACGCAGCCCACAACGGTGGTGTCAGTGGCGGGCCTGGCCGTTGTGGCCCGACGGTCACCGGCTCAGGACAGGGCGGAGCCGGCGGGCGGAACGGGCACGTTGCCGTGCACCGTGTTCGCTCACGGGGCAATCTGATCAGCAGTGTCCGGCAACGATCCTCGGCCTGTGTCGTTGCCGCCTTCGCGGGACTGGCGCCGTCTCCGATTCCGGAAACTGCTTGCGAAGCACCACACTCGCGCGGGGAGCGGACTCATGCCGCGGCGCGCCCGTCCAGCATGCCCTGTCGCTCGATGAAGCCGATCACCGTGTCGAGTCCCTGGCCGGTCTTGAGGTTGGTCATCACGAACGGCCGTTCGCCGCGCATGCGACGGGCGTCGTGCTCCATCACCTCCAGCGAGGCGCCGACGTGGGGAGCGAGATCGATCTTGTTGATCACCAGCAGGTCGGCCTTGGTGATGCCGGGGCCGCCCTTGCGCGGAATCTTCTCGCCGCCGGCGACGTCGATCACGTAGATCGTCAGGTCCGACAACTCGGGGCTGAAGGTGGCGGCGAGGTTGTCGCCGCCGGACTCGATGAAGATCAGGTCCAGGTCCGGGAAGCGCCGGCTCATGCGGTCGACGGCTTCCAGATTGATCGAGGCATCCTCGCGGATCGCGGTGTGCGGGCAGCCGCCGGTCTCCACGCCCATGATGCGTTCGGCCGGCAGCGCGCCGGCCGCCACCAGCAGGCGTTCGTCCTCGCGGGTATAGATGTCGTTGGTCACCACCGCGAGCTGGTGATGATCGCGCATGCGCTTGCACAGCACTTCCACCAGCGTGGTCTTGCCCGAGCCCACCGGGCCGCCGACGCCGACTCTGAGCGGGGTCTTGTCACTCATTCATTCAACTCCGGAATAGTCGCGAGTACTGGGTTTCGTGCCGGCTGCTCAGGATGGCGAACATCGGCGTCTGGGTGCTGAGGTCTTCGTCGCCAAGCGCCCGCGCGGTCTGCGCGGCGTCGCTGATCGCTTCGCGCATTCCGAGCAGCAGGCGCTGGCCTGCGGTCTGCCCGAGCGGCACGGTCTTGAGCGCGGCCATGACCTGGTTCTCGGCCCAGCCGTAGAGGTAGGCAGTCAGGCCATCGTCCTCTGCAATCTTCCATGCAACACACGCGCAGGCATGCGCGGTCGGATACGCAACAGTGACCGTGATTCCCGCGAAGGCGGGAATGCGGTTTTCGTCGCCATTGCAATGAGCCTTTGGGCGAAGGGGCACTGGATTGCCGCCTTCGCGGGAATGACGTGTCGGGAGCTGGGAGGGCGCGTCAGGGTCGAGCATTCGCATCAGTTGTGTTAGCGAATAACCCATCTGCACGGTCTCCGCGCGCAGCTCGGCGGTTTCGCGCGTGGCGAGGAAATCCTCGTTCCACTCGCGCAAGCTCTCGCGATCATCCACGACGCAGGCGCGATGCAGGCGCAGCCACACGGGCGCCTCGTAGCGTGCCAGCACGCAACGCAGACCGTCGCCAATCCAGCGCAGCGCGCTCGCCTCGTCACTCACGATCCCCGCGTCGATGGCGCTCTCCAAGCCCTGCGAGTAGCTGTACGCGCCAACCGGCAGGGTCGGGCTGGCGAGCTGCGGCAGGGCGCTGAGCGCGACCGGACTCACGCGATGGGGTCGAAGCGCTGGCGGGAGAAATCGGGCGCCGGTCCGGCGTGCGCCTCGCGCGAGAGCAGCTCGCCGAGCACGCCGCCTGAGGCGTCGTGATCGTGACGATGTCCGCCGCCGTAGGCCCCGGCTTCGGGCTCGAACGCGTCGCTGATCTCGCACACCTCCAGGCCCAGGCGCAGCAGCAGATCGCGCAGCACCGGGTCGCGTTCCAGGCGCAGAGACCCGGGCGCGAGCTGCACCGGAACGTGGCGGTTGCCCAGGTGATAGGCGGCGCGCAGCAGGTCGAAGTGCGGATCGGGTGACGAGGGCTGCGCGCCGACTTCGTACAAGTCCTCGGGCGCGGATTCGACGACCACCAGGCTGGCGTCGTCGGCCTGCAGGATATCGCCGCCGCGAAGGATGGTGCCGCGCGGCAGGAACAATCCCGCTTCGGAGCCGTCGTCCATCACCGCCCGCAGGCGGCTCTTGCAACGGTCTGCATAGCGCAGGCTCAGGCGCCGTCGCGGCTCTGGTCCCGGCTGTGCCGATCGACGTTCGATCCGAATCACGCCAATGGCCTTGGGCTGGGTTGAAGCGCTGCAAAACGCGGCAGCACCGGGCTGAGCATGACGCCGGGTCGATGCAGCCAACCCAGCCAGCGCGAACCGGGCGAGATCATCAGAACAGGAAATAGCGCTGTGCCATCGGCAGCACGCTGGCCGGCTCGCAGCTCAGTGATTCGCCGTCGGCGATCACCTCGTAGGTTTCCGGGTCCACGCTGATCGCGGGCATCAGGTTGTTGTGGATCATGTCGCGCTTGCCGATCTTTCTGCAGTTCTGCACCGCGATGATCGGCTTGTGCAGACCGTAGCGCTCACCCACCTTGGCCTTCACCGCGGCCTGCGACACGAAGCTCAGCGAGCTGCGCACGAGCGAACCGCCCGCGGCGCCGAACATCGGCCGGTAGTGCACCGGCTGCGGTGTGGGGATCGAAGCGTTCGGGTCACCCATCGCGGCGGCGGCGATCACGCCGCCCTTGAGGATCAGCGTGGGCTTGACGCCGAAGAATGCCGGCTTCCACAGCACCAGATCGGCCCACTTGCCGACCTCTACCGAGCCCACGATGTGCGAAAGGCCGTGCGTGATCGCAGGATTGATCGTGTACTTGGCGACGTAGCGCTTGACGCGGAAGTTGTCGTGGCGCGCGGTGTCGCTGGCAAGCGCGCCGCGCTGGACCTTCATCTTGTGAGCGGTCTGCCAGGTGCGAATGATCACCTCGCCGACACGGCCCATCGCCTGGCTGTCCGAGGCGATCATCGAGAACGCGCCGAGGTCGTGAAGAATGACCTCGGCCGCGATGGTCTCCAAGCGGATGCGCGACTCGGCAAAAGCCAGGTCCTCGGCGATGCTCGCGTCGAGGTGGTGGCAGACCATGAGCATGTCCAGGTGCTCGTCGAGCGTGTTGACCGTGTACGGGCGCGTCGGGTTGGTCGACGAGGGCAGTACGTTGGGCTCGCCGCAGACCTTGATGATGTCCGGCGCATGGCCGCCGCCGGCGCCCTCGGTGTGGTAGGTGTGAATCGTGCGGCCCTTGAACGCTTTAACCGAGTGCTCGACAAAGCCGGATTCGTTGAGCGTGTCGGTGTGAATCGCAACCTGCGTGTCGGTGTCCTCGGCCACCGACAGGCAGCAGTCGATCGCGGCCGGCGTGGTGCCCCAGTCCTCGTGCAGTTTCAAACCAATGGCGCCGGCCTCGATCTGTTCGACGAGCGGCGCGGCCTGGC
>JAJFJX010000472.1 GCA_021773655.1 Panacagrimonas sp. | reverse complement strand
AGTCATCGGCGCCCTCGGACAGCAGGTAGTCGCGCATGTAGGTGGCGACCTCGCGCTCGGTCATGCCGGGTTCGATTTCGGCGGCGATGGTCTCGGCGCAGCGGTAGGCCAGGCGCTGGACCTGCCGGAATCCTTCGAGGTCGGCTGCGCTCAGGGCGTGGCGAAGGGTCATGGCGGGCTCCGGAGACGATGACATCGGCCGATGGTAACGATCGCGGCTCGCAGTGGCAGGGCTCGGCCGTCAGGGCGCTGCGGCGCTGCGGCATGGAATTCCGGCCCGATGGCCCGGGCGTGCAACGGTTGCAAGGACTTTTCAGGGCCTTTGCAGGGCCGAGCCGAGCCTTCCGATCACGCTCCAGCTCGTCGGGTCCTGGCCAGGCTCTGTGAACGCCATGGCCCGAACACCATACCCTTGGTTCGGTGGTGCTGCCCATTTCCGCGAACCGTGATCAGATGCTGCGTCAGCAGCGGGAGTTCGGTACACGCAAGTCGTTACACGCAGATCGTGAGGTTCTGAGCCGCCCTCACGGCGGCGGAATGAGGCAGATTGCACGAGCAACAGACCCGCCGACCGGACCGGCCCGGACACTGCGCCATCCAGTGCGCCCCAGTGCGCCACTGGATTCCAGGGCAGCGCTCGCCACACAATCCTCGGATCATGCGCCTGCTTGCCCTGGATACCGCTACCGAAGCCTGCTCCGTCGCCCTGTGGCAAGACGGTGAAATGTTGGCGCGTTTCGAACACGCTGGCCGCACCCATACCCAGCGCCTGGCGCCGATGGTCGACGCGTTGCTGGGCGAAGCCGGCTGCACGGCGGCACAGCTCGATGGCGTGGTCTGTGGCACCGGACCCGGCAGCTTCGCCGGGGTGCGCATCGCGGTGGGTTTCGCAAAGGGGCTGGCACTGGCGCTGGATTGCCCGGTGGTGGGCGTGAGTTCGCTGGCGATGCTGGCGCAAGGCGCCATCGAGGCCGGGGCCGAGCGCGTGCTCAGCGCCATCGACGCACGCATGGACGAGGTTTATTTCGGCGCTTTCGAGGCCGACGAGGGCGGGCTGGCGCGCGCGCTGGCACCCGCCGTGGTGATGGCGCCTGCGCAGGTCCGGGTGGACATTCCAGGGCCTTGGCAGGCCGCCGGCAGCGGCTGGGGTCGCTATCCCGAGGTCTTGCGCCCAGGGGTCCTTGCTGCCATCGAATCCATCGACGGCCTGGCGCTGCCGCATGCCGCCGCCGCTCTCAGGCTGGCGCTGCCGGAGTTCCTGGCCGGCCGCGCAGGCCCGGCCGATGCACTGACCCCTGCATATCTGCGCGACAAGGTGGCGCTGACGCTGGTCGAGCAGCTGCACCTGCGTGCCGGCAAGTCCGCGGCCCGCTGAGACAAACGCATCGATACGCCTGTCATTTCATTGGCCGATTTCTGCAGGCTGCAGACTTTCGCCCACACCTGCACCGTCCAGGTGATCGCCGCCGGGCGTTCGCGCGGCGGACCGGGTCCGTTAGGGACTGATCGGAACACGGAAAATCTCGCGAGAATTCCGAGAGAATTCAAGGAAACAGACTGAGCGGCACGCCTCCTGAGCCCGCTCCGGGACGGCGGACGCGACCCACGGCGAAATCCGTCGACGAAATCGGGGATAATGGCGGCTGGTCCGCGCCGGCCCTCCGCGACGGCAAGCCGTGAACCCCGCCAGGCCCGGAAGGGAGCAACGGTAGCGGTGATGCTGGGTGCCGGAGCCAGCTGGCGCGGGCCTTTAATTCGACGAATCAATCGACTGGATCAGCTTTTCACAGCCGGCGGCAGGGCATCCCGGCGCCGGTTGGCCTCGCGGCCCGGCATTCGGCGGTCCCGGAGCCTGCCTTGCAAGTCCATGAAATCATTCAGGCACGTGGACCTTCGGTCGCCTTGGATCTGGACTTCGTGTCCACTGTCCCCATGTCCCGAATCACCGCATTGCCGGAGCTGCGGCCCGGCGCCCTTCGAAGACCATGATGGAACCTTATGAACAGCGTGTGGTGCTGGGCTGGATCGCCAACCTCGGCGCCCGGCTGGATCGTCACCGCTGGGCCCAGGACGGACTGCTGCGCTTTCTCGGCGACGAGGCCGACCACCTCGAACTCGAGGCCGGCGAGGATCCGCGCAAGCTGGAGAACGAGGCCTGGGCGCCGCTGATCGAGGCGCGCCTGGCGCAGTTGCAGGACGCCCCGCCGAGCACGCTGGAGCTCAACCTGCGGGCGGTATCCGACCTGCTGCAGCTCAGCGCCGCCGAAGCCGCGGTGATGGGCGCGCTGGTGCGTGATCGCGTGCAGCCGCAGGCCGAGGACCTGTTCGAGACCCTGGAGCTCGACGAACTGCGGATCGGCGACAGTGGCGTCATCAGCCTGCTCGGCACCTTGCTGGGTCTGAGTCGCGGCGAGGTGGTGGACGCCATGTCATCGCGCGGGCGGCTGGTCGGCAGCGGGCTGTTCACCGCCGACTATCGTTCCGACTGCCAGCCGCTGGTGGCGCTGACCAGCTTCCTGCAATCGCAGGCGCAGCCGGTGACCGATGTGCGCGCCGCGCTGCTCGGCGAGCCGCTGGCGCACAGCCTGGAATGGGAGGACTACGACCACCTGCCCGAGGATCGCGAGCTGGCCTCCAACCTGCTGGGGCGAGCGGTCGGCGAGCAGGCCCGCGGCATCCATATCCTGCTGTATGGCCCGCCGGGCACCGGCAAGACCGAGTTCTGCAAGACCCTGTCTGCGCGACTGGGCCTGCGACTCTACGACGTCGGCCAGTCCGATGATCGCGGCCAGGAGCCCTCGCGCGACCAGCGCATCGGCTCGTTCCGGCTGTCGCAAAAACTGCTGGAAAACCAGTCCGACGCGCTGCTGTTGTTCGACGAGGCCGAGGATTTGCTGCGCGGAGAATCAGACGGTCTGTTCGAAACCGAGCGCAGCGGCTACGGCTCGCGCGTCTACATGCACCGTTTGTTCGAGGAAACCCGGGTGCCGACCCTGTGGACGGTCAACGACCCTGCTGCGCTGGGACCGTCGGTGCTGCGGCGGATGACTTACGCCATCGAAATGAAAGTGCCGCCGGCCCGGGTGCGTGAGCGTGTCTGGCAGCGGCTGCTGGAGCGCGAGCAGGTGCAGGTGGCGGCCGATGACATCCGTCGCCTGGCGGAGGATTTCGATGCACCGCCGGCGGTGGCTGCCGGCGCGGTGCGCTCTGCGCGCCTGACCAGCGGCGGGGCGCAGGACATCCGGCGCGCGGTGAACTCCATCGCCAAGGTCATGCGAGGTTCCGAGGCGCCGCCCCGACCGCAACTGGGCGTGCGCTACGAGCCGGCGCTGCTCAATGCCGACATGGACCTCACCCGCCTGCGTGATCGGCTGCTGACGCTGGACACACGCGCATTTTCGATGTGCCTGTACGGTCCGCCCGGGACCGGCAAGTCGGCCTACGCGCGCTGGCTGGCGCAGGAAGTCGGCCTGGAGGTGATCCAGAAGCGCGCATCGGATCTGCTGTCCAAGTGGGTGGGCGAAAACGAGCGCAACATCGCCCAGGCCTTTGCAGAGGCGCGCGAGTCCGGCGCCTTCCTGATCTTCGACGAGGCCGACTCACTGCTCGGTGACCGCCGCAACGCGCACCAGGGCTGGGAGATCAGCCAGGTCAACGAGATGCTCACCTGGATGGAAAGCCACGAGTATCCCTTTGCCTGCATCACCAATCTGATGAGCCACCTCGACCAGGCCGCGTTGCGGCGCTTTTCGTTCAAGGTGCGGTTCGACTTTCTCAAGCCTGAGCAGCGTGCGCTGGCGTTCGAACATTACTTCGGCCTGCCGGCACCCCCCGGCGTGCGCGAGATCGAGATGCTCACCCCCGGCGACTACGCGGTGGTGCGCAACCGTGCGCGCCTGCTCGGCGGCGACGACGACAGCGCCGAACTGCTGCGCATGCTGCGCCAGGAAGTCACGCTCAAGCCCAATGTCAGCCGTGAGATCGGCTTTCGCGCGCTGTTGCACTAGTTGTCATAGGAGCCCGGGCGGCATGAACCGTGCTGGCGAGGCAGAGCCATTTCGAGTCCGATTTTTCGATGCCTCCAGGCCGATGGCGGGTTCTGTTTAACGAGGCGCAGCGGAAAATCTGGCCGCAAGGGCGAAGCCGCGGCCGCTCGAGTTTCTGCCGCCCAGGCTCATGGGAGCCCCCCGCCGGCCGGCGCGGCCGGTGGCCTGCTGTGGCGACCACGGTGGGCATCCACGACAATGGCGCTCCGATGCCCAACTGTGCCGAACTCCGATGAGCTACCTGGCGCTGGCGCGCAAGTGGCGCCCCCGAATCTTTGCCGACGTGATGGGGCAGGGCCACGTGGTCAAGGCGCTGACGCATGCTCTGGACGGCGACCGTCTGCACCCGGCCATCCTGCTCACCGGCACGCGCGGCGTGGGCAAGACCACGCTGGCGCGCATCGTCGCCAAGGGGCTGAATTGCGAAACCGGGGTCTCGGCCAGCCCCTGCGGCATATGCAGTGCCTGTGGCGAGGTCGACGCCGGGCGTTTCGTCGACCTGCTGGAGATCGACGCCGCCAGCCACACCGGTGTCGAGAACGTGCGCGAGCTGATCGACAACAGCCAGTACGCTCCAGCCCGCGGCCGCTACAAGGTGTACCTGATCGACGAGGTGCACATGCTGTCGAGGAGTGCGTTCAACGCGCTGCTCAAGACCCTGGAAGACCCACCGCCGCAGTTGAAATTCATCCTGGCGACGACCGATCCGCAGAAGCTGCCGGTCACCGTGCTCAGCCGCTGCTTGCAGTTCAATCTCAGGCGCCTGCCGCTGTCGGTGATCCGCGATCAACTGGCCCGAGTGCTGGAACAGGAGGGCATCGACTTCGAGCCCGCTGCGGTGGCGGAGATCGCCCGGGCTGCAGATGGATCGATGCGCGACGGACTGTCGCTGCTCGACCAGGCGATCGCGTTTTCCGGGGGTGGGCCACTGGAACGCAGCCCGATCGAGGACATGCTCGGCACCGCGGGGCGTCAGGTCCTCTATTCCCTGTTGCAGGCGGTGGCTGCCCGCGACGGCGCGGCGCTGGTGCAGGGCATCGCCGGTCTGGACGCCCGCGCACCGGATCATGCCGCACTGCTCAACGAGCTGGCCGCCATCCTGCAGCGGGTGGCAGTGCTGCAGGTGCTCGCCGAGGCGCAGTCGGACGATGACGATGAAGAATTGCTGGCGCTGGTGCCGGCCTTGGCTGCCGAGGATGTGCAGCTGTACTACCAGATTGCGGTGCACGGACGGCGCGATCTGCCTTACGCGCCCGATCCGCGCAGCGGTTTCGAAATGACACTGCTGCGGATGCTGGCGTTTCGGATCGATGACGGCGCACCCGGCGGCAGGCAACGGGACATGCCGGTGGCGGCCACCCGTGCCGGCAGCCCGGACACCCGCAGGCCGGGTGCTGCGGCGCCGTCGGCCGTGCCCGCTGTCTTGCCCACTGCCGCGCCCGCCGTCACGCCTGTCGTCACGCCCGCCGTCTCGTCACCGCTTTCGCCGCCGTCGCCGGTGCCCGAGGTCGACCCGCGGGATTTGCCCTGGGCCGAGCGCATCGACACCCTGGGGCTCGGCAGCCAGGCCCGGCAACTGGCGCGCCAGTGCGCCTGGGTCGGCGAGCAGGACGACCGGATCCACCTGCGTCTCGACGCCGCGGTGCGTTTCCTGATCGAGGACGACAACGGTGAAACCCGTCGCCGGGCCATCGAACAGGCGTTTTCCGATCAGCTTGGCCGGCCACTGAGGGTGCATGTGGAGGTCGCCGCGGCGGAACTGGCGCCCACGCCCGCACAACTCGACCAGCAACGCGCGCAGCAGCAGCAGCAGGCGCGCGAGGCAGCAATACGCAATGATCCGGCGGTGCTTGCGTTCAAGGATCAGTTTGGCGCCGCCATCCGGCCCGGATCGATCCGCCCGGAATCCTGATTTACAGACATCCATCGAGGACTACACAGATGAAAGGCGCACTCGGTCAGATCATGCAGCAGGCGCAGAAAGTGCAGGAGAATCTCAAGCGCGCGCAGGAAGAAGTGGCGCGCATGGAGATCAGCGGCGAGTCCGGTGCCGGCATGGTCAAGGTGACCCTGGACGGCCGCCATCAGGCCCGCAAGGTGGAGATCAACCCCGCCGCGTTGGGTGAGGACAAGGAGTTCCTGGAAGACCTCATCGCCGCGGCGATCAATGATGCGGTACAGAAGCTGGAGGCGGCCACCCAGGAAAAGATGTCTGCCGTCACCGGCGGCATGGGCCTGCCGCCCGGCATGAACCTGGGGCTCTGAACCGGCGTGGGCCCGATGCAGACGCGGCGGACCGCATGCCAGCCCCGTCGTCGGTTGCCGGCATGAGCGCCGGCTGGCTCTACCTGGGCGTCGCCATCGTCGCCGAGGTGACCGCCACGTCCGCGTTGACCGCCAGCCAGGGGTTCACCCGCCTGTGGCCGTCCGCCGTGGTGGTGGGTGGCTACGTGATCGCGTTCTGGTGCCTGGGACAGTCGCTCAGGTTCATCCCGGTCGGCGTCGCCTATGCGATCTGGGCCGGGGTCGGCATCGTGCTGATCTCGCTGATCGGCTGGCTGGTGTTCCGTCAGGTGCTGGATCTGGCGGCACTGGCCGGAATGGGCCTGATCGTCGCCGGCGTGGTGGTGATCAACGTGTACTCGCGCAGCGTGGCGCATTGAGGCATGGACACGGCCGATTTCACCTATTTCCCGATGTTCGTCGATCTGCGCGCGCAGCCGGTGCTGGTGGTCGGTGGCGGCGAGGTGGCGGCACGCAAGATCCGGCTGCTGCTCAAGTCCGGCGCCCGACCGCAGGTGGTGGCGCGCCAGGTCAATCCGGAAATCACCGCGCTGGCGGCGGATGGCCGGGTCCGGATCATCGACAGCGGCTTTGCCGCCGGGCAGCTTCAGGGCTGTCGCCTGTGCATCGCTGCCACCGATGATGCGGCGATCAACGCGGAGGTGGCGCGCGCGGCGGAAGCCGCCGGGGTGCTGTGCAACGTGGTCGATGATCCGCTCGCCAGCCGCTTCATCACGCCGTCGATCATCGAAAGGGCGCCGGTGACCGTGGCCATCTCCACCGCCGGTGCCGCGCCGGTGCTGGCGCGACGCCTTCGGGAGCGCATCGAAACGCTGCTGCCGGCCGGCTACGGGGACGTCGCGCGCTTCATGCAGCGCCATCGGGCGCGGGTCAGGCAGCTGCCGGTGGCGCTGCGCCGCCAGTTGTGGGAGGACTTTCTCGACGGCCCCGGTCCGGAGCGCCTGCTGGCCGGCGACGAAGTTGCCGCGGTGTTCGAGCTCGAAAGCCTGCTTGGCGGCGCCGCGCCGCGTGGAGAGGTCTATCTGGTCGGCGCCGGACCCGGCGATCCGGACCTGCTGACCTTTCGCGCCTTGCGCCTGATGCAGCAGTGCGACGTGGTGCTCTACGACGCGCTCATCGCGCCTGCCATCGTCGACCTGGTGCGCCGCGATGCAGAGCGCGTCTATGTCGGCAAGCGCCGCGCCAACCACACCTTGCCGCAGGAAGACATCAACTCCGAGCTGGTGCGGCGTGCCCGCGCCGGCCAGCGGGTGCTGCGGCTCAAGGGCGGCGATCCATTCGTGTTCGGTCGCGGTGGCGAGGAGATCGAGGAGCTGGCCGCCGCCGGCATCCCGTTCCAGGTCGTGCCCGGCATCAGCGCGGCCAACGGCTGCGCCGCCTACGCCGGCATCCCGCTGACCCACCGTGACCACGCCCAGTCCTGTGTGTTTGTCACCGGACACCGGCGCAAGGACGGCAGCCTGGATCTGCACTGGGATGCACTGGCGCGTCCCGGCCAGACCGTGGTGATCTACATGGGGCGTACCGCGCTGCCGGAACTGTGTGCCGAACTGGTGCGCCACGGCTTGCCGCCGGACTGGCCGGCGGCGCTGGTCGAGCAGGGCACCACGAGGGCCCAGCAGGTGTTCTGTGGCACCTTGCAGACACTGCCCGCAATCATCTCGGCGCGCGAGGACGTCGGCGGCGCCAGCCTGGTGATCGTCGGCGAGGTGGTGCGCCTGCGCGAGCGATTGCAGTGGTTCGGGGGGCGTTGACGGGCGGGGCCGGTGGCGCCGCCGCAGTGGGTCAGCGGGGCCGTCGTACCCAGGCGCCGAGCGCGATCTGCGCCAGACCCAGTGCCGCCATCATCAGGCCGGCCAGCGTGTAGCTGCGCGGCGTTCCGACCTCGCGCTCGATCTGGTCGCGCAGCTCCAGGCGGATCTGCCGGCGCAGGCGGTCCTGGGCTTCGACGGTGGTCGCTGCGTCCGGATCGCGCGCCAGGTCCAGCGCCAGGTTGAGTTCCACCGAGGCTCGCAGCTCGTCCTCGCTCCAGCGCCCGAGCTGGTGCCAGTCCCAGCCGAACCAGCCTGCCAGACCCAGACCGATGGCGGCCAGCAGCGCGCCGGTGGCGCCGGGGGGCGGGGTGCGCCGGCCGTGCCTCATGGCCAAGGCGGTGCCATTGGCGCGATCATGGTCGCTGCCATCAGGAACACAGCATGCAAATCGGAACGCCCAGGGAAATCAAGATTCATGAGTATCGGGTGGGGCTGACGCCCGCCGGCGTACGCGAGCTGGTGTCGCACGGCCACCAGGTGCTGGTCGAGGCTGGCGCCGGCCTCGGGATCGGTGTGGATGACCAAGACTACCGCAGCCAGGGTGCGCAGATTGTCGATGACGCAGAGACGCGGTTCGAGCGTGGCGAGCTGATCGTCAAGGTCAAGGAGCCGCAGCCACAGGAATGGGCCTTGCTGCGCCCGCATCACTGCCTGTTCACCTACCTGCACCTGGCGCCGGACCCCGTCCAGGCTCGCGGACTGCTCGACGCCGGTTGCACCGCGGTCGCCTACGAGACGGTGCGTGACGCCGACGGCGGGCTGCCGCTGCTGGCCCCGATGAGCGAGGTCGCCGGACGCATGGCGGTGCAGG
Organism: Panacagrimonas sp.; assembly: GCA_021773655.1. Lineage (GTDB taxonomy): Bacteria > Pseudomonadota > Gammaproteobacteria > Nevskiales > Nevskiaceae > Panacagrimonas. The sequence goes on along the minus strand of JAJFJX010000472.1, from coordinate 3,198 downwards.
CGGGAGCCCATGCACTGGAAAAGGCCCAGGGCGGCCGCGGCATGCTGCTGGGAGGTGTGCCCGGAGTGACTCCCGCGCAGGTGTTGATCATCGGCGGCGGCGTGGTCGGCTACAACGCCGCGCGCATGGCCGTGGGCAGCGGCGCGCGGGTCACCGTGGTGGACCGTTCGCTGTCGCGCCTGCAGTGGCTGGACGCACACTTCGAGGGTCGGCTGACCACGCTGTTCTCCACCCGCCAGGCGATCGAGCAATCACTGCCGCTCGCCGACCTGGTGATCGGTGCGGTGCTGGTGCCCGGGGCAGCGGCACCGCGGCTGTTGCGTCGCGACGATCTTTCGCAACTGCAGCGCGGCGCGGTGCTGGTGGACGTGGCCATCGATCAGGGCGGCTGCTTCGAGTCGTCCCGCGCCACCACGCACGACGCGCCGACCTACGTCGAAGGCGGTGTGGTGCACTACTGCGTCGCCAACATGCCTGGCGCGGTTGCGCGCACCTCCACCTTTGCGCTGACCAATGCAACCCTGCCCTACGTACTCCGGCTGGCCGACCAGGGCGTGGCGCGGGCCCTGCTGGACGATCCCGGGCTGCGCGAAGGCCTGAACGTGCACGGCGGCCGCATCACGCACAGGGCCGTCGCCGCCGCTCTGTCACTGGACTACACGCCGGCGACCGAGGCGCTGCGTCCGTGGTGGGCGCATCCGGACGCGCCGTAGTTTCAAGTACATCGGACCGGGCGACGAGCCAGTTGACGGGCCGGATCGAGGACCAGGTGACAGGCCGATATTCGGACCCGTGTCAGTCGACAAAGCGGCGGGTCAGGTCGGCGTAGGCGTCGACCCGGCGGTCGCGCAGGAAGGGCCACCAGCGGCGTACGTTCTCGCTGCGCGCCAGGTCCACATCCACCACCAGCACCTCGGCCCCTTCGCCGGCGCAGGCCAGAAATTCGCCCTGTGGGCCGGCGACAAAACTGTGGCCCCAGAAGCGCGAGCCCGAGGTCTGGCCGCTGGGGTCGGCCTCGAAACCGACGCGGTTGGCCACCAGCACCGGCAGTCCGTTGGCCACCGCATGGGCGCGCTGGACGGTGACCCAGGCCTCTTGCTGGCGTTGCTGTTCGTCGGCCGGGTCCGCGGGGCTCCAGCCGATCGCGGTAGGGTAGAGCAGCAGGTCGGCGCCGGCCAGGGCCATCAGGCGTGCTGCCTCGGGGTACCACTGGTCCCAGCACACCAGCACGCCGAGCCGGCCGACGCTGGTCGAGATGGGGGCGAAGCCCCCACGGATGTCGCCGGAGGGTTCGCGCTGCGCGGCGTCGCCGGGCGTGAAGTAGAACTTCTCGTAGTAGCCAGGATCGTCCGGGATATGCATCTTGCGGTAGCTGCCGGCGAGCGATCCGTCGGCCTCCAGCACCACTGCGGTGTTGTGGTAGAGGCCGGACGCGCGGCGTTCGAACAGCGAGCCGACCAGCACGATGCCCAGTTCCCGTGCCAGTCCCGACAGATCCTGGGTCGAAGGCCCCGGGATCGGCTCGGCCAGGTCGAACAGGTCGGTGGCCTCGTGCTGGCAGAAATAGAGCGAGGTGTGCAGTTCCTGCAGCAGCACCAGCCTGGCGCCCATCTGCGCGGCTTCGCGGATGCCGGCTTCGGACGTCGCCAGATTCTGCTCTCGGTTGCCGACGCAGGGCTGCTGCACCAGGCCCACACGCAGCTCGCGTGCGCTGCTCATTCCAGCAGACTGGCCACCGCGGACGGCAGCTTGTAGCGCTTGTTGGTAAACAGCTTGCCCAACAGCAGCGTCAGCCAGGGGCGGGAGCTCGAAAAGGTGCGCAGGATGGCGTGGACGTTGTCGCCTTCGCGAACCAGTTCGTAGCGCTCGACCGCAGCGTTGATGGCCTCTTTTTCGCCCTTGAGCATGGCGCGCACCGAGATGCGCCCGCGGCGGGTGTCGACCGAACAGTCCAGCACCTCGCCATAGTTGCTCAGTCGATCATTCAGGTACGCCCGCAGCGCCATGCCCATCGCGCCGTCCTTCATTTCCAATGCCAGCTTGCGCAACATCCAGGACCTCGTCAGCTACAGAACGTCGGAAGCATACGCCGCCAGGCGTGAACGCTCACCGCGCGCCAGGGTGACGTGGCCGCCATGCGGCCAGCCCCGGAAACGGTCAACCACGTAGGTCAGGCCCGAGGTGGTTTCGGAAAGGTACGGCGTGTCGATCTGCGACAGATTGCCCAGGCAGACGATCTTGGACCCCGGTCCGCAACGCGTGATGATGGTTTTCATCTGTTTGGCGGACAGGTTCTGAGCCTCGTCGAGGATGATGTAGCGGTTGAGAAAGGTGCGACCGCGCATGAAATTGAGCGAACGGATCTTGATGCGCTTGGACAGCAGGTCGTTGGTGGCGGCGCGCTCCCAGTCGCCGCTGTGGGCGTTCTGCGTGAGCACCTCCAGGTTGTCCATCAGCGCACCCATCCAGGGCGTCATCTTTTCTTCCTCGGTGCCGGGCAGAAAGCCGATGTCCTCACCCAGCGGCACCGTGACGCGGGTCATGATGATCTCGCGGTAGCGCGGCTCGTCGAGCACCTGCGCCAGCCCGGCTGCCAGGGTCAGCAGGGTCTTGCCGGTGCCGGCCGTGCCGAGGATCGTGACGAAGTCGATGTCCGGGTCCAGCAGCAGGTTGAGGGCGAAGTTCTGCTCGCGGTTCTTGGCGTGTATGCCCCATACCGGCGCCTTGCTGGCGCGGTAGTCGCGGGTCACGCGCAGCACTGCGCTGTGTTCGTCGAGCTGGTTGACCATCAGTTCCAGGCCGCGCTCGCGGTCGTCGTCTGGCAGGTACAGGAACTGGTTGACGTAGAGGTCCTTGATGCTCGGACCATGGATGCGATAGCAGGCCCGGCCGCGCTCGTCCTGCCAGCTCTGCATCTGCTCGCCGTGCGTCTCCCAGAAGTTTTCCGGCAGTTCGGCGTAGCCGGTGGGCAGCAGGTCGGCGTCCTCCAGCACCTGGTCGTTGTGGTAGTCCTCGGTATGGACTCCGACGATGCTGGCCTTGATGCGAAGGTTGATGTCCTTGCTGACCAGCGTGACACGCCGCTCCGGAAGCTGTTCCTGCAGCGACAATGCGCTGAGCAGTATGGCGTTGTCCGGCTTGTTGCCGGGCAGGATGCCGGGCAGCGAACCCGCCGTGGGCCGGGTCTGGAAGTACAGC
>JAJFJX010000471.1 GCA_021773655.1 Panacagrimonas sp. | reverse complement strand
CATCGAACGCGTGACCCAACTGCATCGGCAGGGCCGCGTGGCCATGGTCGGCCCGATGCCGATGGTCGACGCGCCCTCGATCGAAGGCGGCGTCGCCGGCAGCCTGATCGTCGCCGAGTTCGACAGTCTGGAAGCGGCGCGCGCCTGGATCGACGCCGATCCCTACGTGCAGGCCGGTGTCTACGCCTCGGTGGACGTGCGCCCCTTCATCGCCCTGCAACTGTGAGTGCGGACAGCCCGCGCATGGCGCGCATCCGCGCCGCCCTGCTGGCGCGGTTCCCGGACGCCGAAATCGAGCTGGTCGACGAATCCCACCTGCACGCCGGTCATGCCGGCGCCGCCAGCGGGCGCGGACATTTCCGCCTGCGCATGCGTTCCACGGACCTGTCGGGCCTGGGCGCGGTGGCGCGACATCGTGCCGTCTACGCGGCGCTGGGCGAGCTGATGCAGACCGACATCCATGCCCTTGCCATTGACGCGAGGGGCTGATCAGGCAGGCATCGTCGCAGGCTGCCGGACCCGCGACAGCAGGAAGGCCCCGGCGACAAAGAAAAAGATCAGCATGAACAGGGCCAGGCGGGGGTTGCCGGTGACCGCCGCGGTGACGCCGACCACCAGCGGTCCGAGCACCGCGGCGAACTTGCCCAGCATGTTGTAGAAGCCGAAGAACTGGCCGGCGGCGTCGGCCGGAATCAGTTGTGAGTAGTAGCTGCGCGACAGCGACTGCACCCCGCCCTGGACCAGGCCGACGATGGCCGCCATCGAGTAGAAGTGGGCCTCGGTCTGCATGAACCAGGCGCTGCCCGTGAGCAGGGTGTACACCGCCAGCGCCAGATAGATGCCCCGCCGCGCGCCGAACCGCTCGCCGATCCAGCCGAAGGCCAGCGCGGCCGGGAAGCTGACGAACTGCACGATCAGGATCGCCTTGATCAGGGCGTCGCTGGCGAATCCGAGCTTGATGCCGAAATCCACCGCCATCTGCGCCACCGTGCCGACGGCGTCGATGTACAGCCAGTAGGCGAGCAGGAACATCAGCACCGGCTTCATGCCCAGGATGCGCTTGAGCGTCGCCACCAGATCCTGCCAGCCCATCGTCGCCGCCGTGGCCGATGGCGCCGGCTCGGGCACGTTGCGGAACAATGGCAGGGCGAACAGCAGCCACCAGACCGCCACGCTGACAAACGCCCATTTCACCGCACTGGCCTTGTCGTCGATGCCGAACAGCGCCGGCTTGAGCACCATTGCCACGTTGAGCAGGAACAGCAGACCCCCGCCCAGATACCCCAGGCCGTAGCCGAGCGCCGAGATGCGGTCCCTATGCTGCGCCGGCGCCACGCTCACGAGCAGCGAATCGTAGAAACCCAGACCACCGAAGAACCCTACCGCTGCCAGCGCAAACAGCGCGATCGCCAGTTCCCAGTTGCCCTCGCCGACGAAGAACAGCGCGGCGGTGGCGCTCACCCCCAGCACGGTGAAGATCGCCAGAAAGCGCTTCTTCCAGCCGCGTCGGTCCGCGATCACCCCCAGGGTCGGCGCCAGCAGCATCACCACGAACGCCGAGGCCGAGTTGCCGAACGCGCCCAGATAGAACGTGCTCATGCCGGGGTCCACGCCGGCCGCGTAGTAACTGTTGAACAGTACCGGGAACAGTCCCACCAGCACGGTGGTGGCGAAGGCCGAATTGGCCCAGTCGTAGAGGGCCCAGGACCATTGCGTGCGCCGGCTGACGGACATTTCAGTCCAGATCCAGGGCCAGCACGAACGCATCTTCGCGTTGGGCGTGGCCGGGATAGTAATTGCGACGGGTGCCGATCTGGCGAAAGCCGGCTCCCTGGTAGAGCCGGATAGCGGACTTGTTCGAGCGGCGCACTTCCAGCAGTACCAGCGTGCAGTGCGCGTCACGGGCCTGCTGCAGCAGGTGAAGCAGCAGGTAGCGACCCAGACCCTGCCGGCGGTATTGGGGATCGACCGCCAGGTTCAGAACATGCGCCTCGCCCACCGCCATGGTCATCAGCGCATAGCCGCGCAAAGCGCCGGGTCCATCGTGCACGACCCAGCTCGCATAGCCGGCCTTGAGGCAATCGCGAAAGATGCCCTCGGTCCAGGGGAAGGGATAGATCAGCTGCTCCAGCTCCATCACCTGCGCCAGATGCGCATCGTGCATGGGGGCCAGCCGCCACAGCGTTTGCGCCAGCGCATTCACGGCTTCAGGTCAGCCGGGGGGCGCGTGCAACTGGCGCCAGACCTGCTTGAGGTCCTGCCAGCTCTTGGCCTTCTCGCGCGGACTGCGCAGCAGGTAGGCGGGGTGGTAGGACACCAGCACCGGTGTGCGGGTATCGCCGTAGGCATGCAACGGTCCGCGCAGCTTCGACAGCGGCTGGTCGGTGTCCAGCAGGCGCTGCGCGGCGATGCGTCCCAGCGCCAGTATCAACCGCGGCCGGATCAGGCGGATCTGCTGGTCCAGGAACGGGCGACAGGCCCGCACCTCGTCCGCTTCCGGGTCCCGGTTCCCGGGGGGGCGGCACTTGAGCACGTTGGCGATGAAGACCGAATCGGTGCGCGAATGCCCGATGGCGGCCAGCATCTGGTCCAGCAATTTGCCGGCACGGCCGACGAAGGGCTCGCCCTGGGCGTCCTCGTCGGCCCCGGGGGCCTCGCCGACGACCAGCAGCGCCGACTGTTCCGGGCCGACACCGAAGACGGTCTGGGTGCGCGACTCACACAGCTTGCAGGCGCGGCAGTCGCGCACCGCGGCGCGCAGGCCGTCCCAGTCGGCGGGCACCTGATGAGGGGGCATCTGTGGACGTTGTCTCTCTTCGGCCGCCATCGCAACGGTGGTTACGGTTACGGTTGCGGTTGCAGCTTTGGTTGCCCCCTGCACCGGCTCGGCCCGCACCCTCGCCGGCAGCGGAACGGCAGTGGCGACGGATTCTGGAGCGGGACTGGCAGGCGTCGGGGCCGGCGTCGGCGAGCGCGCGGCGTGGACGGTCTCGGCGACCGCCCCAACGTTTGCCGACGCAACGTTTGCCGTGCGCGCGACCCATTGATCGATGCCCAGGGCCTTGAGGTAGTGCTGGCGGCGCACCGGGTCCATGTCGAGGCGGGAAAGGAAAGGCTGACGCGGGATGCGCGACGATAACACGCTAATCGCCGGGAACCGCCCGGATCGGCCCTGCTGCTCGCGCATCGGTTCGAGTCGAACGCTCATGCCGACTGCAAATCGCATTCAAGGCCTCTTTAAACGCGATGATCTTCGGCCAGTGTCATTTCCGCGCTGGCAGGTCTACAGGTCCCCCGGAGCCTTCAGGCTTGGCTTCGAAACCGTCATCCAGGCAACGCAGAGAACGCCGGGTGCCTGCTTGTCGTCTTCGCGTCCCGGTCCCTTGCGCCTTTGTGTTTCGGCTTATCTCGGACCGAGGCACCGCCGTCCCGCTGCTGTCTGCCGCGACCCGACCCGGCTCGGCGCGGATCGGCTCAGCTCAGCTCATGCCGCCTCCCAGTCGACGTCTGCAGAATGCGGCCGGGGCCTGGGGAGATGGAAGCCGAGCTTGCCATTGGCCAGCGGCGACGGGTCGCGCGCGAACCCCAGCCTTCGAAGCACCCGCTGCGACGGCAGGTTGTCGGGGCGTGTGCAGGCGCGAAGGGCGCTCAACTGCATCTGATCGAACCCGTAGGCCACCATTGCCGCGGCCATCTGCCGCGCGTAGCCCCGCAACCAGCAGGCTGGCTCCACGGCGTAGATCAGTTCGAGTTCGTGGGCGTTGCGAAACAGCAGCAGGCCGACGAAGCCGACGGGCCGCTGCTGCCGGTCCCGCGCCAGCCACAGGCCCAGTCCCTGCTCGGCGTGAAGCCGGACGCCGCCCTCGACCAGATCACGGCTCTGTTCCTCGGCCAGCAGGTGGCCGTCCCAGAGGTCGCGAAGCACCGCGGGATCGGTCCACAGGCGATGCAGGAACGCGATGTCGGCACTGCCCGCAGGACGCAGACACAGGTCGGTGGTCTGCAGGTGGGCCGGCGACGGCAGCGGCGCGCGCGGCGCCGCTGCCGGCCGGGACCCGGACCGGAAACTAGGCCACCGCACGTGCCGGCGCCTCGTTCCGGCGCCGGTTGCGCGCGGTCCGATTGAGGCCCGACAGGATCGCCTTGAGCGAGGCGGTGACGATATTGGAGTCGATGCCCACGCCAAACAGCGGGCGCTCCTCATCGACCTTGAGTTCGATGTAGGTCACGGCCTTGGCGTCGGCGCCGCGGGCGATGGCGTGTTCGTGATAGTCGACCACGGCCAGCGATTCGCCACTGAGCCCCGACAGGGCGTTGACGAACGCATCGATGGGGCCGTTGCCCCTGCCGCTCAGGCGCATCTGGCGGCCCTGGTGGAGGATCTCCGCGCTCAGTTCGACTTCGTCGCGCGTCGAGTCCTCGACCAGGTAGTGGGCCACGTAGCCGAAGGGTTGTGCGTCGAGCAGGTATTCGCCCTCGAAGATGCGCCAGATATCGGCCGCCGTGACCTCTTTGCCGGTGGTGTCGGTGACTTCCTGGACCACTTGCGAGAATTCGATCTGCAACCGCCGCGGCAGGCTCAGGCCGTACTCGGCTTCGAGCAGGTAGGCGATACCGCCCTTGCCGGACTGCGAGTTGACGCGAATCACCGCCTCGTAGGAACGACCCAGGTCGATCGGGTCGAGCGGCAGGTAGGGCATGTCCCAGATATCGTCCGGTTTGCGCGCGGAGAACGCCTTCTTGATCGCGTCCTGGTGCGAGCCGGAGAACGAGGTGAACACCAGATCGCCGACATAGGGATGGCGCGGGTGCACCGGAAGCTGGTTGCAGAATTCCACCGAGCGCCGCACTTCGTCGATGTCGGAGAAATCCAGTCCCGGGTGCACACCCTGGGAATACATGTTCAGCGCCATGTTGACCACATCGACGTTGCCGGTGCGCTCGCCATTGCCGAACAGGCAGCCTTCCACCCGGTCGACACCGGCCATGATGGCGAACTCGCCGGCGGCGGTCCCGGTGCCGCGGTCATTATGCGGATGCACCGACAGCACGATGCCGTCGCGCCGCGCCAGGTTGCGGTGCATCCACTCGATCATGTCGGCAAAGATGTTCGGCGTGGAGTGCTCGACGGTGCTCGGCAGGTTGATGATGAAGGGATTGCTCCGGCTCGAATCCCAGACCTCGGTCACTGCGTCGACGATGTCGCGGGAAAACTCCAGCTCGGCGCCGGAAAACATCTCGGGCGAATACTGGAACACCCACTCGGTGTCGCGCTGTTCGGCGGCAATCTGCCGGACCAGCCTGGCGTGCTCGACGGCGAGCTGTTCGATGACCTGTGCCTTGGACAAATTGAACACCACCCGGCGCATCACCGGCGCCACCGCATTGTAGAAATGCATGATCACGCGCCGCGCACCACGGACACATTCGAAGGTCCGGCGGATCAGCGGTTCACGCGCCTGCACCAGCACCTGGATGGTGACGTCCTCCGGGATGCGGTTTTCCTCGATCAGGCAGCGCACGAAGTCGAAATCGGTCTGGCTCGCGGAGGGAAAGCCGACCTCGATTTCCTTGAAGCCGATCCGGCACAGCATCTCGAACATGCGCAGTTTGCGCGTACGGTCCATCGGTTCGATCAGCGCCTGGTTGCCGTCGCGCAGATCCACACTGCACCAGATCGGCGGACGCGAAATGACCTGATCGGGCCAGGTGCGGTCCTTGAGGCGCACGGGCGAAAAGGCACGATATTTGTCGGCGGGGTTGTTCAACATGCTCATGACGGATTCCTTGCCGGAGGGGGCCGGCGCGAGGGCCGACGATACGTGCGCATATTGTTGCGCAGTTCACCGGCGGGGTGCGAAGCAGGAGTGGGTTTGCACGGTTGCGGCCCCGTGCGGCCATGGATGGTGGGCTGCCCTAGGGCAGCAGCAGCGCAAGAGCAGCCGGCAACACACCCCGCGGGGGGGGCTGCAGGCTTGCAACGGTGGCGCTTGCAATCGACATGGCCCGGGTAATCTAACCAAGCCGTGCCCGGTTGCCAAGCGCAGCCGCCGCCCCGACCCGGCAGAAGCGTGGACTTGCCCCGGCGCTTTAATTAGCCTCTGCCGTCCGGATTTCACGGGCGTGCGGCATGATGTCGCCTACGGTTACCCGCCCCTGCACGCATGGCCGGGAAGCACGCTCAAGTCCGGATTCGTTTCGACGCCCTGCACCTGCCGGAGCACGCTTTCGATGGCACCCCCTCAAGACCCGCACGACGATGACGACGCCACGGTCGTGATGCCCCACTACGCGCAGCCCCGTCGGGCTGCGCAGAGCAACCCGCCGGCCGAGTCCCCGGCAGCACCCGACCCCGCGCCTTCGACACCAACGACACCGCGCGGCAGAACGCGCCGGCGGCCGTTGCTGATCGTCGGCATCGTGGTGCTGGTGGCCGTCGCCGTCGGCGCACCCTTGGCCTATTTCGGCTTCGCCGCGCCTCGGCAGGAGGCCCGCGAACAGGGCCTGCAGGAGGCCAGGCAGATGGAAACGGCGGCCGCCGAACTGATGGACAAGGCGATGTCGGCACTGCAGATCGAAGGCGGATCCGAAAGCGTTCTGCAGCCGGCGCGCGACGCCGCCGAGCAGGCGCGCGCAGCATTGTCCGAGGGCAACTGGGAGCAGGCCAGGATTCACTTCGAGCAGAGTCGGGATCGGCTCAACCGGGATCTCGTCACCTACCTGACCCGGGAGCGCGACGCCTACTTCGCCCTGGCCGAGGTCAAGCTGCGCGAAGGCGACGTGTCGATGGCCGAGTTGGCGCTCAGTCGCGGTCAGGTGCTCGACGACCGTCTTGCCGATTTCCAGTAGCACTGCCAGCAGGCGCAGGAAGCCGCGCATTCGCACTGCGGCTGTTCCGCCGGCTCCCGTTATCATCTTCACACTCGGGCATACAACGTGATCCTTCGCAGGTATCTGGGGCTGCAATGGGCTGGATAGGCGCAAGAGCCATCATCATTTTTGCGGTGCAGCTGATGTTGGTCGGTCTGAGCATCACGGGACCGACCACCGCACTGGCGCAAATCGGAGGCAGCGAATCGGCCGAAGAACGACGCCTGCGCCTGGAACAGGCGATCGAGGCGGCGCGCGAGCGTCAGGCTGCCGAAGCCGCCGCCGCCGAACAGCGCGCCGCCGAGGAAGCTGCAGAACAGGCCGAGGCCGAGCAGGCCGCGGCCGAGAAGCGTCGCGCCGCCCAGCGCGCCGCGGCGCAGCGCCGCAAGGCCGAGGAGGAAGCCGCCGAACAGGCGCGACTCGCAGCCGAGGCCGCAGCGGCCCGGGAAGCCGCGACCAAGGTCCCGTACGCGACCTTCCGCGACTGCCCGGAATGCCCGGAGCTGGTGCGCATCCCGGCCGGAAGCTTTCGAATGGGAAACCTGCAAAAGGAAGACGCGGCGCTGACCGCCCGCATGGCCGATGCCCTGCGCGGCGTGCTGGGCACGCGCACGTCGACCAACCTGGAAGTTCCGGTCCGCACCGTCCAGGTGCCGAGCTTCTCGGTGGGCCGCCACGAGGTCACGTTCGATCAGTGGGACGCCTGCCTCGCCGACGGCGGATGCGGTGGCTATCGACCACCCGACCTGGGCTGGGGACGTGGCGCACGACCGGTGATCAACGTCAGCTGGGGCGAGGCGCAGATCTTCGTCGAGTGGCTCAGCGCCCGCACCGGCCGGCCCTACCGACTGCTCAGCGAGGCCGAATGGGAATACGTGACGCGTGCCGGTACCGACACCCGCTACAGCTTCGGTGAGGCCATCGACTGCGCCAAAGCGCGCTATGGCCAGGCCGACGGTGACTGCGGCAGCGCCAGGGAGTCCAGCCCGGTGGGCAGCTTCGAGCCCAATCCCTGGGGCCTGTTCGACGTCCACGGCAACGTCTGGGAATGGGTGGCCGACTGCCACAATCCGAGCCTCGACGGCGCGCCGACCGATGCCCGCGCGCGCGGCGACGGTGACTGTACGCGGCGCATGTACCGAGGCGGCGCCTGGAGCAGCGTGCCGGACTGGCTGCGATCCTCGTTTCGCGGCGACGACAACGCCTCGGTGCGCTACCACGACCTGGGCCTGCGGGTGGCGCGCGACGATTGAGTCGACGCGTCGTCTTCATGCACCCGCTGCCGAACCTTTGATAATTGGGAGCTTCCGGGGCGTCGCCGGGGCTTCGCCCGCTACGCCTGGACTTTGTTTCGCCTCGTTTCCTCAGTCCTGCGGTGACGGCGGGCCCTCGTTCTCATCGTCCTCGGCGGCCTTGCGCTGGAACCGACGCGTCAGCGCCAGCACCGGACCCGAGGCGGCGTAGAGCAGAAACACCAGGAACAGGATTCGCGGCGGGTCGACCATTACCAGGGCCAGCACCCCCACGACGGTGGCAAACGGCACGAAGCGCATGCGTCCGCCGAGATTGAGCTTCTTGAAGCTGTTGTAGCGCACGCTGGAAACCATCAGCAGGCCTGCCGCCAGGGTCAGAGGCGCGGTCAACCACAGCAGGTCGGCGCCGTCGTGGCCGCCGCTGTGGGCCGCCCAGACGAAAAACGTCACCAGTCCGGCTGCCGCGGGACTGGGCAGGCCGAAGAAGTCCTTGCTGCCGCCGGCGATGTTGGTCAGGACGTTGAACCGTGCCAGCCGCAGTGCCGCGCAGGCCGTGAACGTGAACGCCACCACCCAGCCGAGCCGGCCGCCCAGAAGGCGATGTTCGGAGAACGCTTCCAGGCTGAAGGAAAACATCACCAGGCTGGCAGCGACGCCGAACGCCACCATGTCGCACAGGGAGTCGTATTCCTTGCCGAAGTCGGTGGAGGTATTGGTCATGCGGGCGATGCGTCCGTCCAGGGCGTCGGCAATCATCGCCGCCAGGATTCCCAGCGAGGCGTTGTCGAAGCGGCCCGACATCGCCATCACCACGGCGTAGAACCCGCCGAACAGGGTGACGGTGGTAAACAGGTTGGGCAGCAGATAGATACCCTTGCGGCGCTGCGGCGGCGCCTGGGATTCATCCATGGGTTCAGGTTCTTCGCAGCAGGGTGGCGAGCAGGGTCTGACCCGATCTTACGCGGCTACCCAGAGCGACTTCCACGCGCGCGCCGGCCGGGATCACCACGACCAGTTCGCGTGCCAGCCGTCGAAGGCCGCAGCGCCGGCCCTGCCCGACCCGTTCGCCCAGCGGCACCATCACCGGCCTGGCGCCGAACAACGCGCCGCGCCGCGCCTCGATCAGCACCTCGTCGCCGTCGTCCGAACGCAGCCGCGATATCTGGCGCGCAGTGTCGGCAGGCAGCGGTGCGACGAGGCCGGAAACGGGAGCCCGCAGACAGTAGCCGCCCAACCAGGAGGTCCGGATCACCAGGCGGATGGCCTCGCGGCCGAGTACCGGGTCGTGACACTCGCGCCGATGAACCACGGTGCCGTTGACCGGTGACAGGATTCCGCGCGGCTTGCTCGAAACCCCGTGCGTCGGATCGAAACAGAAACCGGCGGCGGCGGGCATCGCGGCCAGCAGCGCCAGCGAAGGCAGCAGCGCGCCACCGAGCGACAGCAGGACCGCGCCACTACCCAGCGCGCCGATCACGCCCCAACCCTCCGGGACGATGCTCAGAAGCGGGTGGTAGGGACGTAGCACGACGTCGTGCGGCGTCTGCGGAGCGGAGGGTTCCCGGACCGCTGCGCCTAGTTGCGTGTCTTGTCGACCAGCTTGTTGCGGGCGATCCACGGCATCATCGCGCGCAGGCGGCTGCCGACTTCCTCGATCGGGTGCTCGGCACCGATGCGGCGACGGGCCTTCAGGGTCGGCTGGCCAGCGGTGTTTTCCAGGACGAACTCGCGCGCGAAACGACCGGTCTGGATGTCGGTCAGCACGCGTTTCATCTCCTTCTTGGTTTCCTCGGTGATGATGCGCGGGCCGGTGACGTAGTCGCCGTACTCGGCGGTGTTGCTGATCGAATAGCGCATGTTGGCCATGCCGCCCTCGTACATCAGGTCGACGATCAGCTTGAGCTCGTGCAGGCACTCGAAGTAGGCCATCTCCGGTGCGTAGCCGGCTTCCACCAGTGTCTCGAAACCGGCCTGCACCAGCGCCGTGGCGCCGCCACACAGCACTGCCTGTTCGCCGAACAGGTCGGTTTCGGTTTCCTCGCGGAAGTTGGTCTCGATGATGCCGGCGCGACCGCCACCGTTGGCTGAGGCGTAGGACAGCGCAGTCTGCTTGGCGGCGCCGCTGGCGTCCTGGTGGATGGCGATCAGGCTGGGCACGCCGCCGCCCTGGGTGTAGGTGCTGCGAACCGTGTGGCCGGGCCCCTTGGGCGCGACCATGATGACGTCGACGTCGGCGCGCGGCTCGATCAGCCCGAAATGGATGTTGAAGCCGTGCGCGAAGGCCAGCGTGGCGCCGTCCTTGAGATTGGGCGCGACCTGATCTTCGTAGATCCTGCGCTGGTTTTCGTCCGGCGCCAGAATCATCACCAGGTCGGCGCCCTTGACTGCTTCGGCGACTTCGCGCACCTGCAGGCCGGCGCTTTCGGCCTTGGCCCAGCTCTTGGAGCCCTTGCGCAGCGCCACGGTGACGTCGACGCCCGAATCCTTGAGGTTCAGCGCATGGGCATGCCCCTGGGAACCGTAGCCGAGGATGGTGACCTTCTTGGACTGGATGATCGAAAGATCGGCGTCCTTGTCGTAATAAACGGTAATGGGCATCGCAGACTCCGGGATAGGGCGTTGTTTGAAGCCGCGGCCATCGACCTGGCCACGGCGGAAAGTGGGTCTACCAGGTCATGATCTGGTGGCCGCGCGACAGCGCCGCGACGCCGCTGCGGACCAGTTCCAGAATCCTGGCGACGCGGCCGAGGTCGGCGACCAGGGCGTCGATCTCTACACTGCTGCCGGCGAGTTGGACGGTGCGCGTGCTTTCCGACTCGTCCAGGATCAACGCCCGATGGCGACGGGCGCAATCCACCACCTCGCGGGCACCGTTGCGCGCCTCGACCTTGAGCATCACAAGTTCGCACTCCAGGTGATCGCTGGCGGCCAGGTCCTGGATCTCCACCACGTCGATGAGCTTGCGGGTCTGCTGCACGATCTGGTGCACCACCGAATCCGAGCCCTGGGTGACCAGGGTCAGGCGCGACACCGAGGCGTCGTGCGTCGGCGCCACCGACAGCGAATCGATGTTGTAGCCGCGCGCCGCGAACATGTTCGCCACCCGCGCCAGGGCGCCGGCTTCGTTCTGCAGCAGGATGGAGATGATGTGGCGCACGCGGCCGCCGGGGAGGGGATAGAGGAAGGGCGCGCGACTTTAATGGCGACGACGGCGGCAGGCAACCCGCGGCCGCGTGGAATCGGCGTGCTGACCGGTCCCGGAATACAGGACCGATGTGCTATACATTCGTCTTTTCTCATCCGCAAGAGACGCAGACGCGCCATGAATGCCGCCACCCCGCCCCTCACTTCATCCGCCGCCGGCAGCACGCTCACGGGCGCGGAGATCGTCGTCCAGGTTCTGGCTGACGAGGGCGTGGACGTCATCTTCGGATACTCCGGCGGCGCCATTCTGCCGACCTACGACGCGGTGTTCCGGTACAACAATCTGCATCGTGGCGAGCTGGACACCGACCCGATACCGCTGATCGTGCCGGCCAACGAACAGGCCGCCGGCTTCATGGCGGCCGGTTACGCGCGGGCCTCGGGCAAGGTCGGGGTGTGCCTGGTGACCTCGGGCCCCGGCGCCACCAATACAGTGACGCCGGTGCGCGACTGCATGGCCGATTCCATTCCCATCGTGGTGATCTGTGGCCAGGTGCCCACTGCCGCGATCGGATCCGACGGCTTCCAGGAAGCGCCGGTGAGCACCATCATGGGTTCTGCGGCCAAGCATGTGTTTCTGGTCACCGACCCGACCCGACTCGAAGCCACCATGCGCACGGCCTTCGAGATCGCCCGCAGCGGGCGCCCAGGGCCGGTGGTGGTGGACATCCCCAAGGACGTGCAGAACTGGTCGGGCCGGTACGCCGGCCAAGGCAGCCTGCCCCTGCCCGGTTATCGCGCGCGCCTGCGCCAGTTGGCCAACAACCAGCTCGGCCCCGCCGGCGCCGGTCAGTTTCACGAACTGCTGCGTCAGGCGCGACGGCCGCTGATCTACGCCGGAGGCGGGGTCATCAATGGCAATGCTTCGGCCGCCCTGCGGGCATTGGCCCGGGACTACGGGATCCCGGTGACGACCACCCTGATGGGCATCGGCGCCGTCGACACCCGCGAGGCCCTGTCGCTGCAGATGCTCGGTATGCACGGCACCGCCTTTGCCAACTACGCGGTGGACGACTGCGACTTCCTGATCGCGGTGGGCGCCCGTTTCGATGATCGCGTCGCCGGCGTTCCTGCGCGGTTTGCGCCCAACGCCCGACACATTGCCCATCTGGATGTCGACGCCGCCGAGATCGGAAAGGTCAAACAGGTCGACTGGCATCACGTGGGTGATCTCAACCAGGCCCTGGGCGCCCTGCGTGCGTACCTGTCCGACCGCGGATTCAGGCCCGACTACGCCGACTGGCATGCCCACATCGCGCAGCTCAAGAAGACCCACGCGATGAATTACGAGCGCGGTGGCGAGGCACTCCAGCCGCACGCGGTGATCGAGGAAATCAACCAGCACACGCAGGGTCGCGCCGTGGTGTCCACGGGCGTCGGCCAGCATCAGATGTGGGCCTGCCAGTATTTCGACTTCGCCGAACCGCGCCTTTGGTTGACCTCCGGCTCGATGGGCACCATGGGCTTCGGGCTGCCGGCGGCCATTGGCGCAGCCTACGCGCGCAAGGACCGGATCGTGATCGACATCGACGGCGATGCGTCCATCCGCATGAACATGGGCGAGCTGGAAACGGTCACCACCTACAACCTGCCGGTCAAGGTCGTGGTGCTCAACAACTTCGGCGACGGCATGGTCAAGCAATGGCAGCGCCTGTTCTTCGATTCGCGCTTTTCCGGCTCGGACAAGAGCCTGCACCGCAAGGACTTCGTCAAGGCCGCCGAGGCCGACGGCTTCGAGTTTGCCCGGCGGGTCGACCGCAAGTCCGATCTGTCGGCGGTGGTCAAGGCCTTCATCGATTTTCCCGGGCCCGCGTTCCTCGAAGTGGTGATCGATCCTCTGGCCTCGGTCTACCCGATGGTCGGCCCGGGCATGAGCTACGACCAGATGATCACCGGCGAATGGATTCCGGCGCGGACCCTGAATGCCGCCACCAGAAGCGACAAGGCCGACCTGTTCTGAAAGCCTGCAACCGGGAATTCACAGGCAGCTCCGCCAGACACGATCCGTGAACCATCCAACCGGCAATTCACATGTCCGAAGCAACTGACACCACCATCCTCGCCTCCATCGACGGCGGCGTCCTGACCCTGCGCCTGAACCGCCCGGAGAAGAAGAACGCGCTCACCCAGGCCATGTACGCGAATCTTGCCGAA
The DNA here is from genome assembly GCA_021773655.1 of Panacagrimonas sp. GTDB lineage: Bacteria > Pseudomonadota > Gammaproteobacteria > Nevskiales > Nevskiaceae > Panacagrimonas. Next base: position 8,488 of record JAJFJX010000471.1, on the reverse strand, counting down.
CGCATCGTGGCGGCCGGGAACGATCCGATGGTGCGCGTGCTGCTGATTGCAGGTCAGCCCGGGGCGTTCTGCGCCGGCAACGACATGGTCGATTTCATGCGCGTGGCGCAGAGCGGCGGCGACGGCGACTCGCCGGTGATTCGCTTCATGAAGGCGCTCGCGGCGTTCCCCAAGCCGGTGGTGGCCTCGGTCAATGGCCTGGCAATCGGCGTCGGGGTCACGGTACTGCTGCATTGCGACCTGATCTACGCCGATGAAGACGCGCGCTTCGCCCTGCCCTTCGTCAACATCGGCATCGTGCCGGAGTACGCCTCGACCTACCTTCTGCCGCGCATCATGGGTCACGCCCGTGCAATGGAACTGGCATTGCTCGGCGAGCCTTTCACCGCTGCGCACGCCCGCGAGTGCGGCCTGATCAATGAAGTGCTGGCCGACGGCGATGCGGTGGAAGCCCGCGCCCTGGAACGTGCTCAGCGCCTGGCCCAGCAACCGCCCCATGCCCTGCGCACCACCAAGCGGCTGATGAAGCGATGGACCGACACCATCGTGGCAGATGCCATTCCACTGGAAACATCCCACCTGATGCCGATGCTTTCACAGCCCGAAGCACAGGAAGCCATCGGCGCCTTCATTGCCAAGCGCAAGCCGGACTTCTCGAAGTTCTCCTGATGTGAGCCTTTCGTGGTCGGTCGACGCTTTCTTGCCGAGCCCTCCCACGGGCGGGGAGGTCGGCGCAAAGCGCCGAGTGAGGGCATCTCAGCACCGCCTTGCGGTGTCTGTCTGGGGAGCCCCTCACCCCTGCCCTGCTCCCGCCTGCGGGACAGCGGCTCCAATGAAAGTCAGCCGGAACCGGATCCCTGAAGTCTGAATGGCCGGCAGAACACGGCCTGTGGCAACGCGTTGGCGCTGAGCGCGGGGATCCACGATCAGAAATCGATTCGGCGGATCTGGCGCCAGCCCGTATCCGATCACAGGCCAGAGACCCTGATGACCCGATCGATTCGTACAGATGGCCGCCCCATTCAAGCGCGGCGGCGGCCAGCGCCTTCGGGCCCGAACCGCTCAGGCGCTTGACGATGGCGCCACCGGCTTCGATCAGAACGCCGGCATCGCTGACAGTGCGCCGACCTCGCGGCGGCCGAAGGAACTGCGCACGCCGTCGCCGAGAAAAGTTTCGGTCAGGGGCCTCGGTCATCCGTCCTTCGGCGGTCGGTCATCGCCCGGCCGGACTGTGGGTTTCGTGCGCCGGGCTCAGGTCGAACAGGCTGGTCGCTTCCAGGTCCAGGACCTCCACCGCGCTGGCATTGAACATCTGCCAGCGCCAGCGAACAGACCCGACCGCACCGCTGCCGGAGCGTCGCGTCTCCAGCACGGTCAGCCGCAGGCTCAGCGCATCGCCCGGCCGCACCGGCGTCAGCCACTTGAGATAGGACAGCCCCGGCGAACCAAAGGCTTCCGAATCGTGCAGCAGATTTTCCACCACCATGCGCATGGCCAACGCACAGGTCTGCCAACCGCTGGCGATCAGGCCGCCCCAGCGCCCGGACGCTGCCCGTTCGGGGTCGACATGGAACCACTGCGGGTCGTGTTCGCGCGCGAAGGCCAGCACCTGTTCCTGGCTGACACCGACCGGTCCGAGTTCGATCATCTGGCCGACCACAAACTCCGCATATCGCATCGCAGGCGCCCCTCTTGCTTCAAGTAAACGTTTCTAGATTGGCAATGATTCTCCGCCATTGTCATTCATGCGAAGGCGGGAATGACACCGTTATCGATCCCGGCTGAATTTCATTTCCAATCGGTAAAAGTTCTGTGGCTCATCAGTTTTTTTGAACTTCGGGCGCGCGCATGCGAGCACGGGATGCTCAATAGGTTTCCAGGTGCAACCGGCCCTCGGCCCTGAGCCGCGGGTGCAGCTCCTTCCAGGACAGACCGTGGCTGTCGGCGGCGTAACGCAGCGCGTCCATCACGCCGTCTTCCATGCCCTTGAGGCCGCAGACGTATAGATGGGTGAGCGGATCTCGCAGCAGCGCGGCCACATCGGCAGCACGCTCACGCATCAGGTCCTGCACATATTTCTTCGGCTGACCCGGGGTGCGCGAATACGCCAGGTTGATGTCGATGAAGTCCTTCGGCAACTGCGTCAGCGGGCCGAAATACGGCAACTCGGCCTGCGTGCGTGCACCGAAGAACAGCATCAGCCGGCCGTCACCGGGCTTGCGCAAACGGCGGCGGCGCTCGGTCATCGCGCGCATCGGTGCCGAGCCGGTGCCGGTGCAGACCATCAGCAGGTGAGTCGCCGGATCGTCCGGCATCAGGAAGGTGCTGCCGAACGGGCCGATCACCTTGACGGTGTCGCCCTTGGCCAGGTCGCAGACATAGTTCGAGGCCTCGCCGCGCACCGGCTGGCCGTCGTGATCGGAGGTCACACGCTTGACCGTCAGCGACAGGTTGTTGTACCGCGGACGCTCGCCATCGCGCGGGCTGGCGACCGAATACTGGCGAGCGTGGTGCGGCCGCCCGCGGGCATCGGCACCCGACGGGATGATGCCGATCGACTGCCCCTCCAGCACCGGGAAGGGCACCGAGCCGAAGTCGAGCACCACGTGATGCGTGTCGTACTCGCGGCCGACCTCGGTGACCCGGAAATTGCCGGCGACGGTCGCGGTGGCGGGCTGCCGGAGCGTGTACACGTTGACCGCCGGGCGGGAGGCCGAACCCGGCGCCACCACCGAACCGCGTGTCGCATCCACCGGCGGTGGGGAGAAATCCGCGCCGGCGACTGGTGCGGCCTGATCGTCACCTACGTCCTGTTCTTCGGGCAGTTCGTCCCATTCGAGCTGCGCATCGAGGCTGTAGGCCTCGGTTCGGCGCACCCGCCGCCAGTTGTCGATCGAACCGGTCGGACACGGCGCAATGCAGGCATTGCAGCCGTTGCAGATCGCCGGATCGACGACGTAGTTGCGCGAATCGTGGGTGATCGCGCCGATCGGGCAGGTCTCCTCGCAGGTGTTGCAGCGAATGCAGATGACCGGGTCGATCAGGTGCTGCTTGAGGATGTCGGTGGTCGGAGCATTCATGGGCCTACCTCAAAGCATTCCCTGACACGGATCGCTCGGATGAACTCGGATGAACTCGGATTACAAGCTTGTATGGACTCATCCGGGTTCATCGGCGCTCATCCGTGTCAATAGGTTTTTCCCGAAACTCAATTGAAACGGACGTACTGCATGTCCATCGGCTGCTTGTTGATGCCCACCAGCGGCGCGGAGATCCAGTTGGCGTACTGTCCCGGCTCGGCCACGCGGCCCATCAGAGAGGCGACAAAAGCGCGATCCTGCTCGGTCGGCATCCACTGGCCCGCATTTGCGTTCCACTGCTCGGCCGACATCGGTTGGCCATCCGGGGCAATGTGCACGCCGGACAGGGTACCGATCTGTCGGTTGAAGGCCTTGTGCGGCACGGTCAGCCGGAACGGCAGGCCGGCTTTCTCGATCACCTTGTTCCAGCGTCCGACGCCGGCCACCGAGTCGCGGATGAAGTCGTCGCGCAGCACCTCGTTGAGGGCGTTGAGCATCGGCACCTCGCGGTCCACCAGCTTGCCGTCGACCACGTCGAGAATCTTGTAGGCCATGTCCTTTAGCCGATGATCATCCTGCCGCTTGGATTCTTCAAAGCGACCCTTGAGGCCGGAGTTGTAGAACGTGGCGGCGTTGGACGACTGATCGGCGCCGAACAGGTCCAGCGTGACGCTGTAGTGGAAGTTCAGGTAGCGCTGGATCGTCTGCAGGTCGATGGCGCCCAGTGCCCGCACCTGGTCTGGCGCCTCGACATTGTGCTGCTTCATCAGGTCGCAGGTTCGCTTGATCACGCGCGACACACCGGACTCGCCCACGAACATGTGATGCGCTTCTTCGGTGAGCATGAACCTGGTGGTGCGCGCCAACGGATCGAAGCTGGACTCGGCCAGCGCACAGAGCTGGAACTTGCCGTCGCGATCAGTGAAGTAGGTGAACATGAAGAAGCTCAGCCAGTCCGGCGTCTGCTCGTTGAAGGCGCCGAGGATGCGCGGGTTGTCTTCTTCGCCAGAGCGGCGTTCGAGCAGCGCATCGGCCTCTTCGCGGCCGTCTCGGCCGAAATAGCGGTGCAGCAGGTAGACCATCGCCCACAGGTGGCGACCTTCCTCGACATTGATCTGGAACAGGTTGCGCAGGTCGTAGAGCGAGGGCGCGGTCAGGCCCAGATAACGCTGCTGCTCGACCGAGGCCGGCTCGGTATCGCCCTGGGTGACGATGATGCGGCGCAGGTTGGCACGGTGCTCGCCGGGAACTTCCTGCCAGGCATCCTCACCCTTGTGCTCGCCGAAATGAATCTTGCGATCCTGCACCTGCGGCGACAGAAAGATGCCCCACCGGTAGTCCGGCATCTTGACGTAATCGAAGTGCGCCCAGCCACCGGGTTCGGCACTGGTCGCAGTGCGCAGGTAGACGTCATGCTGCTGCGAGCCGGTCGGCCCCATGTCCCCCCACCAGTCGAGAAAATTGGGCTGCCAGCTCTCAAGCGCGCGCTGCAGGACGCGGTCTGAGGACAGATTGACGTTGTTGGGAATCTTCTGACTGTAGTCGATTGACATGTCGGCTCTCGTTGATCCGGTATGGCGGCCGGGGCCGCCGTTTCAGAGATGGCGGCCACCGGCCGCCCTACGGATGATTCACACGCGCTGAAAGTCGAATGCGGCTTTCTCGCCCTTGCCGTAGACCTTGAGCGCACCCTTTTCGCCGACCGCGTTGGGACGGATGAAGATCCAGTTCTGCCAGGCAGACAACCGGCCGAAGACTCGGGTTTCCATGGTTTCGGTGACACCGAAGCGCAGGTTGGCTTCCAGGCCGGTCAGCGCATCGGGGGACAGCACGGCGCGCTCTTCCAGAGCGATGCGGATCTCGTCGTCCCAGTCGATGTCGTCGGGCGTCGCGGTGATCAGACCGAGCTGCTCTGCGGCTTCCGGGCCCAGCGCCTGGCCGAGGGTGGCGCGCACCGCGTCGATCTCGCCGGCGTCGTCGTAGTAGCGCTGCGCCAGTCGGGATTTTCCGTTGACCATCGGGTAGCTGCCGAAATTCAGCACCGACACCTGTACACACGGCGAGTCGGAGTCGAGCAATTGCATGTAGCTGCGATCGGCCGCCAGTGCCACTTCCAGCAGCGTGCCGGCAAAGCAGGAGCCTTTCTCGATCAGCGCGAACAGCGAGCGCGAGGACACATCCAGGCGCGCCAGAGTGCGGCGCAGAAAGCCGAGGGTTTCCCTGACCAGCCAGTGGTCCTCGTGCGCTTCCAGAGTGGCGTCGCAATCCAGTACCGCCTGTGCGTCGCCTGCACTGCGCAGCACCCAGGTGCCGACCTCCGGCTCGTTGGTGCGCAGGGACAGGATGGCGTCGTCCAGTTCGCGCGCCAGCCGCAGCGGCCACCAGTTGACGCCGGCCTTGAGAATGCCGTCGATGTCGGTCGGCTGCGGCGACTCAGGCGCCTTGACCGTCAGATGAGCCACGCGCCGTGCGCGCTCGATGTGCACCGACACATAGCGGTACTCGCGTGTGTCGGCCGCCACGTTGCGGTCCAGAGGGGTAAGCCGGACTCCCTGCGCAGCGGCGGGGCGCTCGCTCTGCGCAGCCAGTTCCAGCGCGCGCGCCCGCACGGTCTGGGCAAACTTCGCCGGCTTGGCGATCTGGTCGACCAGCTTCCAGTCCTTGGCTCGCTGCCCGCGCTGGCCTTCGACGCTGGTACAGAAAATGTCGGCACGGTCGTGGCGCACCTTGCGCTTGTCGGTGATCCGGGTCAGTCCGCCGGTGCCGGGCAGCACCCCGAGCAGCGGCACTTCGGGCAGCGAAACCGAGGAGGAACGGTCATCGACCAGCCAGATCTCGTCGCAGGCCAGCGCCATCTCGTAGCCGCCGCCGGCACAGGCGCCGTTGACCGCGGCCAGAAACCTGAGGCCCGAATGTCGAGAGGAATCCTCGATGCCGTTGCGCGTCTCGTTGGTGAACTTGCAGAAATTCACCTTCCAGGCGTGCGACGACGTGCCGAGCATGAAGATGTTGGCGCCCGAACAGAAGACGCGGTCCTTGAGGCTGGTGATCACCACCGTGCGCACTTCCGGATGTTCGAAACGGATGCGCTGCAGTGCATCGTGCAGCTCGATGTCCACGCCCAGATCATAGGAGTTGAGCTTGAGCTTGTAGCCCGCGCGCAGACCGGCATCCTCGGCCACGTCCATGGCCAGCGTCGCCACTGGGCCTTCGAAGCTCAGCTTCCAGTGGTGGTATCGCGAGGGATCGGTCTGGTAGTCGACCTCGGGGCTGTCGGGCTGCATCGGGTTTCTCCTCGAATAATTCTGCACTATTTTGCATGCATTATGTTGCATGTCAAGGCTGCATCGAATCCTCAGCCGCGCCGTGCCAGCGCCTGCCCGAGAATCTCGGCGATGGCCTCCAGACAGTCCGCCGCCGCCCGGCCGCCGGTATCGAACATCAGATCAGCCTTGGCGTAGAACGGCGTGCGTTCCTCCAGGATCAGGCGCAGGTCGTCCATTGCCTGCCTGTTGCCCGCCATGGGCCGCAGGTCGCCCTGGGCGATGACCCGGTTCATGTGCTCTTCGGGCGTGGCGGTCAGCCAGATGGTGTAGCAGCGGGACAGCAGCAGGTTGAAGGTCGCCGCCTCGGTGACCAGGCCGCCCGGGGCGTCGATCACCGCCAGTGGGTGGGTATCGATGCAGGTCTCCAGCGCGCGTCGCTCGTAGCGGCGATAGGCCACTGGCCCGTAAAGCGAGTACACCTCGTCGGGCTGGCAGCCGGCGAGGCGTTCGATCTCGCGGTTGATGTTGATGAACGGACGCTTCAGGCGGGCGGCCAGACCGCGTCCCAGGGTCGATTTGCCGGCGCCGCGCAGTCCGATCAGGGCGATGCGGTCGAGGCGGCTGCCGGAACTGTTCATGCCGCCGAACAACTGGGTCAGCGCGTGACGGGCGGCTTCGAGCTGCGTCGGAGAGCGGCCGTGCAACAGGTCGCGGATGAGCAGCCACTCCGGAGAGTCGGTGGTCTCGTCGCCGAGAAGCTCGGCCAGCGAGCAGTCCAGCGCCGCCGCGATCTGGTTGAGAATCAGGATCGAGGGGTTGCCGTCGCCAGCTTCGAGGTTTGCCAGGTGGCGCTCGGAGACATCGGCGGTCTGCGCCAGCAGCTTGCGCGTCAAACCGCGGCGCGCGCGCAGCCGTCGTACCCGCTGCCCCAGCACCACCTGCAGCGGGACGCGTTCGGGCAGGTGCGCGACGGCGATTTCGGGAAGTGGTGACCTGGGCGGCATGAAGGTGACTCCGGACGGGGTCCGTCTTTGACTTGCCATGCATTATCATGCATTTTCGCATCGCGAATCGAACCAGAATCTGCCGCATCGAAGCGGGCACCGTCACCGGCACGTCTGCACGAGCCTTCTATCCTTGAGGCGCGGCCCACCCCACCCGAATCTGAGGAGCCCCGTCATGAGTGCCATCCCGATCCCGCCTGTGCCCGAGCGGCTCAACTTTGCCGAACACCTGTTTGCGATCAATGCCGCGCGCGGCCACAAGACCGCCTATGTCGACGATCACGCCGAGCTCAGTTACTCCGGGCTGGACCTGGGTGCGCGCCGCTTCGCCAGCGCCCTGCGCGGACTGGGACTGCGCCGCGAGGAGCGCCTGCTGCTGTGCGTACATGACACGGTCGACTGGCCGGTGGCGTTTCTCGGCTGCCTTTACGCCGGCGTGGTGCCGGTCGCGGTCAACACGCTGCTGGGCGCTGCCGACTACGCCTACATGATCGACCACAGCCGCGCGCGCGCCGTGCTGGCCTCATCTGCATTGATCCCGACACTGCAGTCGGCGATGGACCGTGCGGAGGAACGCCCGGAATGGCTGATCGTGTCGGGCGCGGAGGACGCCGCGTTCCCCGGCACACTGTCGCTGGGCGCCCTGATCGAAGGCGCCGAACCGCTCCCGATGGCGGCCGCCACGTCGTGCGACGACATCGCCTTCTGGCTCTATTCCTCCGGCTCCACTGGCCGACCCAAGGGGGCGGTCCACACCCACGGAAATCTTTTTTCCACCGCCGCCACATACGGCGCACAGGTGCTGTGTCTGGCAGAAGGCGACATCACCTTCTCCGCCGCCAAGCTGTTCTTCGCCTATGGCCTGGGCAATGCGCTGACCTTCCCGCTCAGTGTCGGCGCCACGGTGGTCCTGATGGCCGAACGGCCGACGCCGGAGGCGGTGTTCCGGCGTCTGGTCGAGCGCCAGCCCAGCGTGTTCTTCGGCGTGCCCACTCTCTATGCCGGCATGCTGGCCGCGCCGGGCCTGCCGGCGCGCGAGGCACTGCGCCTGCGCTGCTGCACTTCGGCGGGCGAAGCGCTGCCACGCGAAATTGGCGAGCGCTTCAGCGCGCACTTCGGCGTGCCGGTGCTCGACGGC
>JAJFJX010000048.1 GCA_021773655.1 Panacagrimonas sp. | reverse complement strand
GCCGCGTCAGCCGCTGGCTGCCGCCCCAGCCCGGCACCAGGCCGAACTGCGCGTGCTGGTCGCCGAAGCGCGCACCGCGGGCGGCAAAGACCAGGTCGCAGCCGAGCATCAGTTCCAGCCCGCCAGCCAGGCACAGGCCCTGGCAGGCGGCGATGATCGGCAGCGGGCTGGCCTCCATGGCGCGCAGCACGCGATGGCCGCGAGCCATGAATTCCACCAGCCTGGCGCGGTCGGCGCGCAGGGCCGTCACCTCGTCGAGGTCCGCACCGGTGCAGAAGTGCTTGCCCGCCGCCTCGATCAGCACCACCTGGACGCCGGAGCCGGGCTGCCCGAATTCTGCCAGGGCGGCCCCGATGCCCTCCCATACCGCCTGCGACAGGCAGTTGAATTTCTCGGGTCGCGACAGTTCGATGATGCCGACGCCACCTTCGCGGCGCGTCTTGACCGGGCTGCCGTCGGGCTTGCTCGCGGGAGTATTCATGGTGCGGTCCTTCCTAAGTCTTAGTCTTATTTGGCGTACTGAACGGCGATGCGGCCGGCGCGCTCGCGCGCCACGATCAGCTTCATGACCTGCGCGGTGCCGTCGCCGATCTCCAGGCCCATCACGTCCCGCAGGCGCTGCTGGTGCGGCAGGTCCATCGACCAGCCATAGTGGCCGAAGGTCAGCAGGCACTGGTGGATCACGTCCACCGAGGTCTTGGGGCCGAGCCACTTGACCATGGCCGCCTCGGCGGTGTGGGCCTCACCCGCGTCGCGCAGTTCCAGCGCGTGGTAGCAGAGCTGGCGCGTGGCGGCGAGCATCGTGTCGCCCTCGGCAAGCGGGAAGCTCACGCCCTGGTACTGCACCAGGGGGGCGCCGAAGGCCATGCGCTCCTTGGTGTACGCCCAGGCCTCTTCCACCGATGCCTGCGCCGATCCGATGCACTGCAGCGCGATCAGCACGCGGCTGTAGTCGAAGCCCTGCATGACCTGCACGAAGCCCTTGTTCTCGTCGCCCAGCAGATGGTCGACCGGGACGCGCACGTTGTCGAAGAAGATCGAGCCGCGGCCGATGATCTTGCTGCCCAGGTCGTTGAAGTGCGTGCGCTGGATGCCCGGCAGATCCAGCGGGACCAGGAAGGCGCTGATGCCGCGCGCACCGGATTCGGGGGTCCCGGTCCGCGCGAACAGCGTCACCGCCTCGGCCTGGTCGGCGAAGGTGATCGAGGTCTTCTCGCCGTTGAGGACGTAATGATCACCGTCGCGCCTGGCGCGCAGCGCCAGGTTGGCGGCGTCCGATCCGCCGCGCGGCTCGGACAGGCCCAGGGCCACCACCGACTCGCCGCGGATCATGCGAGGAAGCCAGTATTCGGCCAGTGCCGGCTTGGCATGCTTGGCGATGATCTTGCCGGTGAGAGAGGCCATGAGCGGGACGTAGCTCATGTTGATGTCGCCCCAGGCGATCTGCTCGATGAGGATGCCGGTGGTCAGGCCGCTGGCGCCGAGCCCACCGTATTGCTCCGGCATGTCGGGGGCGATCAGACCCAGCTCGCCCATTTCGCGCACCAGGCTGCGATCCATCTTGTCGGACGCCTCGCGCTTCTGGTAGTCCGGCTTGAGCCGCTGCTCTGCAAAGCGCCGCGCCGAGTCGAGCAGAGCTCGCTGTTCTTCATTCAGGATCATGCTGAAGTCCTTCCGGTTGTGCTCTCGATCATGGTCGTCAAATCCCGTTCCGGCGTAGAGGTAATTCGCGACTTTATAGGTAACGATTCTATCAAACAACTGTTAGGTGAACGCTTGCTGCTCGACCGTTTTCCTGCTGGAAAACTGAGACAGCCGCGAGGGCAGCAGGACGGATTCTCTGTCAGCCCCGGCGAGAATCGCCACGCAGCGCTTCGATCACCGCCGCTGCCGGCTCACCGGCGAACTGCGCCGGTCGCTCCGCTTCGCAACGCGAGCAGCGGCACAGGAACTGAAAGTCGCGATGCAGTTGCGCATTGCGCTGGAACCAGTCCTGGCCCAGGAAGGCCTCGTCCGAAAAGTAGTTCCAGCAGATCGGCTCGCCGGCCGTGATCGGCCGGGTGGCAATCAGCAGTTCCGCCAGCGGATGCGGCGGCGTGGCGCAGACCTTGGCGTTGGGCGCGCAGGAATGGTTGACGCAGCTCAACACCGGCCAGATGCCGAAGCCGGTGACACCCTCCTGCGTGTAGCGCAGGTTGTTGGCGGCCACGCGGTGATACAGCAGCGCGAGCTTCTTCGGATTGCGCCGGTACTTGCGCGCAAGCTGCTCCAGCCGTTCCTCGTCCTCCTGCGACAGCGGCCACTTGGTCAACTTGAGGTCCTGCGCGCTGACGCGCTCGAATAGCTCGCCGGTGGACACGATGAGCTCCAGCAGCAGCCAGGGTCCCGCCTCGTCCTCGCCGGGATGGGTCCGGGCAAAGGCGATGGGGTACTCGGCCAGCAGCAGAACGCCGGTATCGACGTCTGCGGCTGCGACGAGTTGCCGCTCGCGGCCCCAGCCGGTCACGGTGACGAGCGGAAAAGAGGTGTGGGTCGTCGTCATGGCGGAGTCGGGCCTGGAATGGAATCCGGCTCCATGCCGGGCGGATCATCAGCGGATGGCGCCGGCCTCACGCAGCAACGTGGCCAGGCCGTCGGCAATGTACTGGTAGCCCCGGCGGTTTGGATGCACCCCGTCCTTCTTCCAAAGGGGCCGTCGCAGTACCGCCGGCAACAGCTCGTCGGCCACCGGCACGTTGTAGCGAAGGCCCAGTTCCACGTACATCGGTTCCGGCTCCATGCCGGGGCGCAGGCGCGGCACCGCAAGCAGGACCACCTGCACACCCTGCCCCTGCGCGGCCTCGATCATGGCGGCCAGGTTGTCACGCGTAGTCGCCGCCGGGACACCGAGAATGA
>JAJFJX010000470.1 GCA_021773655.1 Panacagrimonas sp. | reverse complement strand
AAGACACCACCCAACAAGCGCACAGCGGCGCCTGCGAAGCCTCTGACCTGCGAGCAATTGCGCTCGAAGATTGTCGAGCTTGAGGCGCAGGAATCAAAATTCCAACACGACATCGATCGCATGGAAAGCCAGCGCCGGACTCTGTTGGTAGCCCACGAAATGGCACCGCCGCGTCGTCTTGCAAAGTTAAAGATTGACGCTGACAACAGTCGCCAAAAACGTGACGATGTCACCGTTGTATTGGCAGATGCCAGGCGCAAGTTGATTGCCGCTGAGCTTGTAGAACGTCGCGCCGAATGCGCTAAACAAGCTGCCACAATCGAAGCTGAAGTTGCCGGACGAATCGACGCTGGCGAAGAAGTCGACGCCGCCATGAAGGCCTTGGCCATCAAGCTCGCGGCATTCCATGCGGCTGGCCGGAAAGTTCTTAACGCTATCGGTGGCCACGCTAGTCGCGCTCCCGGCATGGGTGCTGCAGCGTCAACATCACCACAGCGGATCGCGCATGTTTTGGCAAAACACGATCTTGATCTGACGTTCGGGGTTCGACCGATCGCGCGTCGTCCGACCGATATGGAAACCATGGACCGGCGGTTCACAAATGGTGCCGATGCGGTCATCACCGCCCTTAAGGCCGAAGCGACTGGCCAGCCTGTCGTCAAGAAACCTGCACCACCGGCAGCACCCACAGATGATGATGCGGACGATGCCGACACCGACATCAATGACGCTGTTGACACTGTCGAGATTGCCGACGCCGCGCCTGTAGAGAGCGCTGCACCGAATGAAGGCAAAGAGCTGCAACATCTGATTCACCCTGGCTGGACGCAGCGCGCACCTACACATCGCTAACGTTGAACACTGGGGGGAACATACATGGCATTCACATTTAAGCGGCGCGATGACGCGCACCACCTGACCGACCTCGAGGTTAGCGAAATCTCGTTGGTCGACAAACCAGCTAACCGTGGGGCCAAGGTGTTGCTGGTCAAACGAGATGAGGACGAACAGAAGGAAACTACGAAGATGAATCTAACCGACAAGGAATCACTAGCAGCTTTCATGCGAGACGGTGTCGCGACTATGGCCAAGTCCGACGCATCGACGCTTGAGAGTATTGCTGCATGGTTGCATGAGCATCAAACGGCAAACAAGCAAGGCAAGGTCGATTTGGCGAAGGCGTTGGAACATCGGTGCCCGAGCGTGGCAGATGTTGACGAGGCTCTCGACGAACTGACAGAGGCCACAAGGAAAGTTGGCGAGGCCAAATACAAAGCATATGAACGCGCGTTGGCATCGACTGCGGGCCGCGAATTATATGCACTACGCCACGATCTACAGCGTTGTGGTTCTGATGGCTCGGCATATAGCAATGCCTGGGATGTTGAGAGGCAGAGTTCGCGGGGTATCCGGTAATGGCTCGGTCATTCAGCGTGCAAGACCTATATGTCGCGGCTCGAACAGTTGGCTGCGTAACATCCGACGCGGCGGCGTTGGCGGTAATGAAGATCGAAGGATCGGGATTTACAGTCGACCGGCGTGCGCCCGAGAATCTGCGTTCAGCGATTAAGAACCGATCTCTGCAATGGCAGTCCATCTTGCCGACTATGCCGGGCATCGCTCGCACTGAGTTGCAGGCACGCAAATGGTTCGTATCGGCATTGGGCACGGATGCTGTCAAAGAAATTGAACAAGCTGCGGCTTACGGCGCTGAGGTGCCACGCAATAGAGAATTTGCCGTCAGTGGCGGCTAACCGAACATCGGGGACCGCGCTTTTGTTGTTTGGAGCCCGGCCTGATGTAGGGCGCTCGTCGAGTGCGCCTCTCCTTGGAAAACTCGGCAGACGGATCGGCGGAGGTAGGAGGCGGGTGACCTTCATATCCTATGGGACCTCTCACCTTCGCCGCATCCAACCAAGCGGGGTTCTGATCCACTGTCTCTCCGTCGAGCAACGGAAATTCTGCTACGCCTTGCAGGGTGATGATGATCACGATGATGGAGGTGATTGACCGCGATGTTTAAGCGTATCGATACCCTCCTCCGATACCGAACAATATCGCTATCAACATAGTCATTTGCTAAGCGTCGCGAAACGCGCGTCTCCGTCATGACCAGCGATCAGACAGGATAAGCTGGATTTCCGCCGCACTGGCTTGCCACTTTTCCAGGGTATCCCGATAGTCATCAACTGCAAGGCGGCGCTCATCGGCGTTTGCGGCGAGTATTGCCGGACTGATAGCAAGGTTGATGCGGCTGCGTAGCTCATATGAAAGACCGTAGAACACAGCAAGATCGGTAGCGGTTTTCTCGCCAAGCGTTCCGAGTTGGGAAGCGTTCTGCTCGAATACCGGGAACCGTGATTCGGCTGCTGGCATAAGCCATGGCCTACCTCCCCCCTGCCTCAAAGAGTCCATGGTGACCAATTTGGCCAATGCCGGGCTCAGTCTTTCAAACCGGTCGGTTTCTAAGCGGACAAGGGACTCGATATCGCCCGAAAACGCCTTAACGAGCGTGTTGCGCCTCTCAGCCGACTCACGCGCCTGTAATTCGACGGCCTTGTCAAAGGACAGGGTGGCCCCGTAGTAGGCACCGCCGATGGCAGTGACCACTGGAAGAACCAGCGCGAAGACAACTCCTGCGACCGTCCATGTTCTGTCTGACCGCCTTTGCTCTGCGAGCCACGCCATGGCGGCCAATTTTTTTTCCCGGCCCCGATATTTGCCGTGCAATATCTGCTGTTCAACCAGGTATCTCCCGGTGCGCTTGAAGTGTGCGCCGAGCCTGGGGGTCAGGTGGTCCTCCCAGTTCTCCCGATAGAATTCATCATCGTCGTCTTCTTCAGCTTCCATTTTTCCGTTTCCCCGTGTAGCCGCTTCCCTATCCAGGATTGGATGTACCGCAGCGTCGGCTAGTTCCGATTGTCAGGATGCTGCTTTGGCTCGACCTCCTTGGCCCACTTCCATTGGTACTCACAAACGACGTGGACCACATTCAGAGGGTTTGTACGGTGGGTCTCGACCATCACCCCCGAGCGGAGGTTGCAATAGCGTGCGACCACGGTTGAATAGGCAACACGCGTCGGGTCAATCTGAAAATGAACAACGTCTCCTGGGCGACAGCGATCCAACGGACCGTCCGTACCCATCATGGTGCTGATCAAAACCGTCACGTTGCAGAGCTCTACGGGGTAGTCAGCTTGCGTCTCCTGTGCCACCACCGCCAGTGTGTTCAGAAACAACAGGGCGAAAATGACTGGCAACAGGCGGGTCATCCAAAACCCTACCAGCCGTTTCGACCTCCGTCCTGTGACCAATCGTCGGGTGGCCAGCGGGAACGATGAGATGAAAGACGGCGGCTCGGCGGCGACGGTGGAGAGCGTGGCAGGATCGGTGCTAGTGAAGTCGATCCTCCTTCTTGTATTTTCAGAGGG
>JAJFJX010000469.1 GCA_021773655.1 Panacagrimonas sp. | reverse complement strand
GCCCGGCGCCGACACGGTGTCCTGCCCTGGCAGGCGGGTGCGGGAGGCCCCGGAACGGGCCTCATCTGCGCTGATCTTTCCGTGACCGGGTGTCGTGAAGAGGCCCGGCGCCGACACGGTGTCCTGCACCGTCAGGCGGGTGCGGGAGGCGCCGGAACGGGCCTCATCTGCGCTGATCTTTCCGTGACCGGGTGTCGTGAAGGGGACCGGCGCCGACACGGTGTCCTGCCCCGTCAGGCGGGTGCGGGAGGCGCCGGAATTCGCCGCGCCGTCGCTGGCCTCTACCTGCCCGGGTGTGATGAAGCGTCCCGGTGCGGGCAGGTGGATGGCTCGCAGTTCGCAGGGCACGTCGGTGCCGTCGGTATGGCGCACCATCCACGGCACTTCAAGCTTCTCGCCGGCCAGCGCGCGTTCGATCAGCTGGCGCGCATAGGCTTCGGTGCCCATGCCCTGTTGTTCTGGGGGAGCGATGTCCATCAGCGACATGCCGATCAGGCGGCTGCGCGGATGCCCGGTGAGGCGGGCGAAATTCTCGTTGGCGTCGATGAGCTGAAAGCTCTCGACGTGGAACACCCACATCGCGTCGGGGCCGTGCTCGGCGATGGCGCGCTGCTGCGCGATCACGGTGTGCAGGTCGGCCAGGCGCTGATTGACCGCGTTGGCCATTTCCGCGAACGGCCGCGCCAGGCGGTCCGGCGAGCCGCGATCGGCGGCGTCCAGGCGCAGGCGGTCTTCGCCGCCGGCCAGTTTCTGAACCGCGTGCTGCATCGCCGACAGGCGCCGGTCGAGCAGATCGACGAACCAGGCCCCGGCCGCCGCCACCAGCACCAGCGCCGCCAACACATAGGGCAGGGTATCGCCGACGTCGGTCAGCAGTCCGAGCTGGCCCATGCCAAAGACGACCGTGGCAATCAGAACGGCAAAGGCAAAGCTGTACTTGAGCGACACGCGATCCCCGCGACTGTGGCGGCCCGGCGCCGATTGTCGGCCTCGCACCCGGCAATTGCGAAGCCCGGACCGATCGGCGTCGGGAATCGACGGGGCTGACGGTCGATGTGCGCTCCGGCGCGTTGCTGTCGGCGGCGGGGCAGGGTAGAAAGCGCGGGCACCCACGTCACGCCCGCCATCCCATGAACGATTTACTGATCGGCAAGGGCGACACGCCCCAGGTCATCGTTGCGCGTTATGCCAACCGTCATGGCCTGGTGGCCGGAGCCACCGGGACCGGCAAGACCGTCACCCTGCAAGTTCTGGCCGAGGGGTTCTCGGAACTCGGGGTGCCGGTGTTCGCGGCCGACATCAAGGGCGATCTGGCCGGCATCGCCATGCCAGGCGAGGCGCGGCCGAAGCTGGCCGAGCGTGCGCAGGCCGTCGGCTTGGCTGGCTACGCACCGCAGGCGATGCCGACCGTGTTCTGGGACGTGTTCGGACAGCAGGGGCACCCGGTGCGCGGCACGGTCTCCGACCTGGGGCCGACCCTGATGGCGCGTCTGCTCGAGCTGTCGGAAGTGCAGGAAGCGGTGCTGATGCTGGTGTTCAAGTATTGCGACGACCAGAGCCTGTTGCTGCTGGACCTCAAGGACCTGCGTGCGGCGCTGGCGCACGTGGCCGACAACGCCAGGACGCTGGGCAGCGAGTACGGGCTGATCAGCTCCGCGTCCATCGGCGCCATCCAGCGCGGGCTGGTGGCGCTGGAGGCCGAAGGCGGCGATCTGTTTTTCGGCGAACCGGCGCTGGAACTGGCCGACCTGATGCGCACCGACCTGTCCGGTCGCGGCATCGTCAACGTGCTGGCTGCCGACAGGCTCTACCTCAAGCCGCGCCTGTACTCGACCTTTCTGCTTTGGCTGCTGGCCGAGCTGTTCGAGGAGCTGCCGGAAGCCGGTGACCTCGACAAGCCGCGCCTGGTGTTCTTCTTCGACGAGGCCCACCTGCTGTTTCGCGATGCGCCCAAGGCGCTGCTGGAAACCATCGAGCAGGTCGTGCGCCTGATCCGCTCCAAGGGCGTGGGCGTGTACTTCGTCACCCAGAATCCGCTGGACCTGCCCGACGCGGTGCTCGGCCAGCTCGGCAACCGCGTACAGCACGCGCTGCGTGCCTACACCCCACGTGACCAGAAGGCCGTGCGCGCAGCGGCCCAGACCTTCCGCAGCAACCCCGGGCTGGACGTCGAGGCGGTGATCACCGAGCTCGGTGTGGGCGAGGCGCTGGTTTCGACCCTGGGCGACAAGGGGGTGCCTGGGCGGGTCGAGCGCACCCTGGTGCGGCCACCGAAGTCGCGCATGGGGGTGCTGACGCCCGAAGAACGCCGCCTGGTGATGTCGCGCAGTCCGGTGGCAGGGCGCTACGACACTGCCGTCGACCGCGAGTCGGCCCATGAGCGGCTGGCCGCCCGTGCCGAGCGGGCCGGGCAAGACGCGCGCGCGCGCCAGGCTGCAGAGGCGCAGGCCGACATCGGCAACGGGCGCCGTCGTTCTGCGTCCGGCGCCCGCAAGGTACCGGCCCGGCGCGGCGACTCGGTGATGCAGGCCGCCATCAAGAGCGCCACCCGCAGCGTCGCGTCCAGTATCGGTCGGCAGGTCGGGCAGAGCCTGCTGCGCGGCATTCTCGGCTCGTTGCGACGGCGCTGAAGGCAGGCCGGCCGAGCGCACTTTCGCCGACGGCCGCTCAGCACCTTGCGTCGAGCCGCCGCGCGAGCCCGATGCCATCCGCGCCGTCGTCGTAATACCCCGGCAGGCCGCGCACGCGGGTGTACCCCCGGCGCTGGTACAGCGCCAGCGCGGCAGTGTTGTCTGCGCGCACCTCCAGGCCGATCTGTACGCAGCCGGCGTGCCGTGCAGCCTGTTCCGCGGCCTGGACCAGAGAATCACCGACGCCCCGTCCACGCGCCGACGGGCTGACCACCAGCGAATACACGCGTGCCTTGCGGCTGCCGGCGCGCAGCAGCAGGACCAGATTGCCGATGATCACCTGCGTACCTGCCGCAGCCTGCGAATGCTGTAGTTGCTGCGCGCCACCGACGCACGAGCGGTCTGGCCCGGCGGCAAGGTCTGCGCCCGCGCCGACCGCGACCAGGACCGGCGTGCGCGGCGCGGCCAGGAAGCGCCGCAGACTGCGCGCCGACAACCGGTCCGACGGGAAAAGGGCCTCCAGCGCCATCAGCGCGCCGAGGTCGCCGGGCCGGCCGCGGCGTATCCGGACCGATGAGGGCCTGGGCCGGTCCGTCAACGCGTGTCCCGGGTTCGGGCCTGCAGACGCCGCAGGAAGAACTCCATCACCTTGCGGTACAGCGCCTGATCGAGAAACAGATCCTCGACCCCGTGATCGATGTTGGGGTTGTCATTGACCTCGACCACCTTGACCACATTGCCGAACTGCTTGAGGTCCACCCCGTAGAGTCCGCGGCCGACGGCGCGTGCCGCCTGCACCGCGATGCCCAGTACGTTCTTCGGCACGTCGTTGACGTCCAGCGTCTCGTGGTTGCCCTCGTGGACCGCGGCGCCATCGCGCTTGACCACCTGCCAGTGCCCCTGCGCCATGTAGTAGCGGCAGGCGTAGAGCGGCTCGCCGTCCAGCACGCCGACCCGCCAGTCGTACTCGGTGGGCTCGAAGCTCTGCGCGATGATCAGATCGCTGCGCTCCAGCAGCTCGCGCGTCTGGCGCTTGAGTTCGGCCTCGTTGTCGACCTTGATCACGCCGCGCGAGAACTGCGAGTCCGGCTGCTTGAGCACACAGGGAAAGCCGAGCTCGCGACCCACGTGGCTGACGTTTCCGCGATGGATCAGCAGGGTCCTGGGCTGCGGGATGCGATGGCGATCCATCAGTTCTGACAGGAACACCTTGTTGGTCGCGCGCAGGATCGACACCGGGTCGTCCACCACCACCAGCCCTTCGCGCGCCGCGCGCCGCGCGAAGCGATAGGTGTGGTGATTGACCGCGGTGGTCTCGCGGATGAACAGGGCGTCGTACTCGGCGACATGGCCGTAGTCGGACTTGTCGATGAAGTCGACCTCGAAGCCCAGGCTCTCGGCTGCCTTCTCGAACCGCTTCAGCGCGCGCGCGTTGGACGGCGGTTCCTTCTCGGCTCCGTTGACCAGGATCGCCAGGTCGTAGCGCGCCGAGTCCCGGCGCGCGCGCGGCATGCGGCGGCGTGCGAAGTACTCGCGGGCGGCCTGGACCATGAGTTCGTGATGCGAGGCCGGCACCTCGCCCAGCGCGATGGGCCCCAGACCATCGACACGCCACTCCTGTCCGCGGTACTCGAAGCGTGCCTGCAGCAGCGGCGCCGGGAACAGATTGAACAGGGCGCGCGCCAGGCGTGCATGGCGCTTGGACGGCGAAGTGCCGAAGTAGACGTTGAGCACGAAAGCCTGCGAGCCGATTCGCGCCAGGCTCGACTGCATCAGTTCCTCGACCTCGTCGTTGAGCACGCCGGGCGACTCGGCCAGCTTGAGATCCTGGATGGTGGTGATATCGGGCAGCGGCCGGTGTCCGCGCGCGCCGGCCAGCAGCGATACGTAATAGCCGGTGGTCTGGTAACCGAAGCTGCGGCACAGGTTGTAGACGCGCGTTTTCGGCGTTCGCGTTTCCGCTGTCAGCGTCAGGTACTCCCAGGCCGTCATGATCTGCATGCCGGGAATCTGCAGCGGCCAGTCGGCACGGCTGTCCACCACCACCAGGCCACTCACGCGCGCACCGCCGGAAGGCGTCGCGGAGACGCGCGCGGGGGAGGCTCACAGGCGCGGGGTTCAGGCATGGAGGGCGGTCTTGTTGAAGGGTTTGTGGACCGCGCGCGAATGCTAGCACCGACGCAGGCCGATCGGACCCCGCGTGTTGCATCGGCCTGGCCATGAACGTACCGTCGCGCCATCGCCGCTCGTCAGGTCTGACCGCCATGCCATTGCCGCATCTGCGATTTTTACGCCTTGCCACGCCGGGCATGACGATTGTTCCGGTGGTCCTGGCGATGTCCGCCGGTGTCCACGCCGCGGACAATCTGCCGGTCGAGGTGGGCCGAACGGTGGGCGAGGTCGCGGTGGTGCAGGAGCATCTGAGCGATCCGCTGCGCGGCGGCGAGCAGCCCACCGCAGGAACCCGCATCCATACCGGCGCCAACGGAGGGGTCGAACTGCTGCTGGAGGATGAGCCCAGCCTGGTGGCCGGCCCCCAAACCCAGTTGCTGCTGCACAGTGCCGATGGCCAGGTGCTGCGCGCGCGCCTGATGCAGGGTCAATTGCACATCGACACGCGCGCCCGCAATGGAAAGCGCCAAAGAGACCTGCGGCTGAATGTCGGCGACCTGCGTCTGCAGATCGCAGATGGCGAAGTCTGGGTGGAGCACTCCGACCAGCAGACCCAGGTGTGCTCGGTGTCCGGACGGGCCGAGCTGCAATTGCAGGGCCGCCGAGACCAACTCGATTTCCCCGGCCAGTGCGTGCGCCGGGCCGGCGTCGAGACCGCCTGGACACTGGTGCCCCCCGAACTACTGACCGCCCGACTCGAGGCCCTGTCGATGACGGCTCTGCCAGCCGACTTCGCGGTCGCCGCGCCAGAATCGCCTGAGGAGGCGACACCGCGTGCCTTGCCTGCCCCCGAGGCGAAACCGGTGGCTGCGGCCCCGGCCGCCGGGTTGCCGGACGTCCCGTCGCCGCCGTCTCCGCCTGTGGTGACAGCGGACGGAGCCGAACCCGGAACCGAGCCCGATCTGGAGCAGACCGCCGCTGTCGAACAGCCCACCGAACCGTCCATGGCCGAGGTCGCAACCGGGGGCGAACCCGGGCTCGCCGACGCCCGGCCGCCGCCGATCCCCGAGCCCGCGCCGCCGCCGGCTGCTGTCGATCAGCCCGCCGACCCTGCGACCGCCCCTTCCACCACCGAGGTCGCTGTTGGAAGTGACACCGCCATCGCCGACGCCCAGCCGCCCCCGATCCCCGAGCCCGCAATGCCGCCGGCTGCTCCCGAGCTTGCCCAGGCCGAGCCCGAGCCCGAACCCGAACCCGAGCCTGAACCCGAACCCGAACCGGAGGCTGCGGTGGTGGATCTGCCGGCGCCCGGGTTGCCGGCCGAGCCGACCCGTGACGCAGACGAGCAGCAGGATGAGCTGGCCTTGCTGGAGCGCGCCGAACAGGTTGCCGACACCCGCGAGGCCCAGGCCATGGTCAGCCTGACTGCAGCGGAAACCTCCGCCGAAGCCGAAGCCGAAATCAACGTTGACGCCGCCGCCACCGCAGCCGCGATCACCGAAGGCGCGGCCGTGGCCGTGGCGGAGACCGGGACTGCAGATGCATCCGGCGTGGCCGTACCCCCCGCCCCGGCACCGGCACCGGGTGCTGCAGCGGCACCTGATGCGCAGGCACCGCTGGCGGTGGCATTGGCCGCGCCGCCCGCCGCTTATGACGATCGGCGCTGGAGTGTGGTGCTGGCATCGATGAGCACGCGCGACGCGGCGGTCAGCGAAGTCGCCCGACTGCGTAGCCTGGGCCTGCTGGTCAGCTTGCGGCCCTACCGGGTGGGAGATCGCAGTGGTTACCGCATCGGACTGGGCCGCTACCCGACTCGCGAGCAGGCGGACGACGCGATGCTGGAATTGCAGCGCGTGCGTCCCGGCATTCCGGCCTGGGTGGCCAGGTATTGAGCAGCTGCACCGCGCTGCTGTCGGCCGCGCGCCAGGCCGGCAATCACGCTTCGAGCTCGGCGGGGATCTCCAGGGTCGGCCCGTACAGGCTGATGATTGGCCAGCGCCGCCGTCGGGCGATCGCGCGCAGGGTGTCGTCGGGGTCCACGGCGATCGCCCGGTCGGCCCGTTCGAGCAGTGGCAGATCGTTGTGGGAGTCACTGTAGAAGCGGATATGGCC
>JAJFJX010000468.1 GCA_021773655.1 Panacagrimonas sp. | reverse complement strand
GAGCGAACGGTTGAAGTAGATGTCGCCCCACTGGTTACCCCGGCCGGTCTCCCAGGTCACATAGACGGAGTCGCCTGCTGCTGCGATTCGGGGGTCAATAGGAACAGCTTCTCGAGCCGTATTCAGACGAATGTCCGAGCTCAGCCAGCTCGCTCCTCGATCGAGCGAACGGTTGAAGTAGATGTCGAGCGCTC
This sequence comes from Panacagrimonas sp., assembly GCA_021773655.1. Taxonomy (GTDB): domain Bacteria; phylum Pseudomonadota; class Gammaproteobacteria; order Nevskiales; family Nevskiaceae; genus Panacagrimonas. The sequence continues at coordinate 3,203 of JAJFJX010000468.1, read as the reverse complement.
TGAAAGGGTTGCGATCGTCGTACCAAGTCACGTAGACCGAGTCACCTGATGCCGCTATCTGGGGGAGTGCAGACAAGCCCGACCGGGGATCCGTGTCCAGCCTGATGTCCGCGGGCAACCAGCTGAGCCCGCCATCGAGGGAGCGGTTGAAGTATATGTCTAGTGTATTGTTGCGAGCGTTGGGCCAAGTCACATAGACGGAGTCGCCTGATGCTGCAATTTGCGGGTACTGGGAAGAGCCCGAAGTGCTGTCTATGTTGATGTCCGCAGGCAACCAGGTGGCTCCGCCGTCGAGTGAACGGTTGAAGTAGATGTCGAATCCACTGTTGGGCTCGTTGAACCAAGTCACATAGACGGAGTCGCCTGATGCTGCGATTTGTGGAACTAGTGCCTCCTCGGCGCGGTTGGGATCCTTGTCCAGCCTGATGTCTGAGGTCAACCAGCTGGCTCCGCCGTCGAGTGAACGATTGAAGTGTATGTCGAATGTGCCGTTGCGATTATCGCTCCAAGTCACATAGACGGAGTCGCCTGATGCTGCGATTTGCGAGCTAAATGAGCCGGCCGCGCCAGGTAGATCCGTGTCCAGCCTGATATCCGAGGGCAACCAGCTGGCTCCGCCGTCGAGTGAGCGGCTGAAGTAGATGTCGGACGAACCGTTGCGATCGTCGTGCCAAGTCACATAGACAGAGTCGCCTGATGCTGTGATTTGTGGGCGAGATGAATCGGCGGCGCCAGGGAGATCTGTGTCTAGCCTGATGTCAGACGGCAACCAGCTGGCTCCACCGTCAAGTGAACGGTTGAAGTAGATGTCGAACACTCCGCTAGCGTTGCGATCGTCGGACCAAGTCACATAGACGGAGTCGCCTGATGCTGCGATTTGTGGGCGAAGTGAAACGGTCGCGCCAGGGAGATCCGCATTCACAGGCATTGGCGGCCACTTCTGCGCAATCAAGGATGCGGGAAGCATCGCTGCGATCGCAACAAGCATGAGGGCATTCGTTAGCCCCGTTCGGTTCAGGCCCGTAACTCGCGAGGGCAGGAAGAAAGCCCTGGTGCAGGTGTTCTTCATCATGAGTTGGCGGAGAAGACAGGGAGGGCTTCCGAGACCGGGGAGTTCCTATGACCTTTCAATCTCCAGGGTTGGTAGCACATCATCCTGTATTCAGGTCATCTGTGCCCAGATGCAGCGCTAATAGGGGGGTGAGGATTGTCAGATTCGTGCGCGGCAGCGCGGGTGCAATATGGCTCTGATACTCCAATTGCAGTCCTGGAGAATGGCTGCTGTCTGCTGGTACTTGAGAGTGAAGGCTGCAGCTCGTTGTGTCTTGATCGCGGATGCTGCAAGACGCGAATCGCATTGAAGGGTGGTAAGCAGTTGTTGCTTCAGACTTTGGTTACTGTAGGTGCCACGTAGACAAGTCGGATGGGGTGCGGGGGGTCGGAGGTTAAAATCCTCTCGCTCCGACCATTTCTTCTTCTGCACCTGGGAAAGGTGGATGGGGCTCTAGAGGATCCACGTTTCGACGCCGTTGGTCCACGCGATGCTTCCCGGCGCACCCGGATCGATGAACAGGGCCTGCAAGTTGATGTTAAAGCCGAGGAGCGCTTCGTTCACCGGGATCGGGCAGTTGATGCTGATGCTGCCCGCACCTGGGCTGCCTGCTGCCCCGCCTAGCACGATCGGTACCACATGATCGATCGGGTCGATGAGCAAGGAGCCGCCGAGCATCGGTATGGAAGTCTTGGAGTTGGGACCACCCAGGGCAAGCACTCCGAAGGCAGCACCGAGACCGTCGGTGACCGAAAGGGTAAACGTGTTGCCGAGGGTCAGGTTGTCCGTGCCCTTGAGTCTCGGTACTAAGCCTCCGGATCCGGCGGTTCCTTCGCCGAAGGGCTGGGCGCCAAAGGGAATGTTGAACCGGACACCATCTTGTATCCAGGTGACGTAGACAGATTGATCGTGGGCGGCAATTTGGGGAGTGAAGGCATGCGGCGAGGATGGGCTCCCTGGCGGATTAAGGAGATGTGGAGATGGGAGCCAGTTGGATCCGTTATCGGCTGAGCGATTGAAGTAGATCCTTTGATTGTCATTGATCGTGTACCAAGTCACGTAGACCCCATCTCCCGAGGCGGCAACGCGAGGTCTCTGTGAGAGAACATGTTTAGTGAAGTCTTTGTCCAGTGCGATGTCCGCAGGCAGCCAAGTGGATCCGCGATCGAGAGAACGGTTGAAATAGATTCTGGCCTGACCATCGCGGGAGTCTTCCCACACAACGTAGACGGCATCTCCCGAAGCAGCGATGTGAGGCATGCCTCCACCACTCGTGAGCGGTGAGGTCGAGTTCATTTGGACTTGGTCGGGCAGCCAGTTGGAGCCTCTGTCGAGAGAGCGATTGAAGAAGATGTCAGTTCCGAGCCCTCCGACCAGAAAGTTGTTGTTGCCCCAAACGACGTAGACAGATTCTTGCTCCGTAGCAATCTGATTGAAGAAACTCGATGCAGTCCATGTGGGAGTTGTGCCGATTCGGAAGTCTGATGCGAGCCAGGATAGACCTCCGTCAAGTGTGCGGTTGAAGTAGATGCCATCCGGACTATCACGCGTATCAGTCCAGCTGACATAAACGCCCTGCCCGGAAGTGGCGATCTCTGGCCTGAGTGAATGCGACAGAACAGCATCGTTGGTGTTCAACCTGACGTCCTCGGCCTGCCAGGTGGCCCCGGCGTCGATGGAGCGATTGAAGTAGACGTCTGGTCTTGAGCTGCGATTGTCTTCCCAGGTCACGTAGACCTCTTGGCCGATGGCTGCGACTCTGGGAAAGATTGAGGTACTCGACCCCAGGGGCGATGTATCGATTCGGATGTCTTGGTCGAGCCATGTGGCGCCTCTGTCCCGCGATCTGTTCATGCGGACGTCGTACCAGAGGTGCGGCTTAGGACTGAGGCTGTCGCGGGAATCCTGCCAGACGACGTAGACCGAATCATCGCAGGCCGCGATGTGTGGGTTGAGGGAGCCTCCTGCGTCCAGGGGACCCGTGTTCAATCCCGTTTCCGTTGGCTGCCAGGTGGCGCCTCCATCCAGAGAACGGTTGAGATAAATGCCCCGGGCGCCATTCAGGCTTCCTGTCCACGTGACATAGACCGTGTCTCCCACTGCGGCGATCTGGGGAATGATGATTGAGGATCCGGAATCAAGCCGCAGGTCC
>JAJFJX010000467.1 GCA_021773655.1 Panacagrimonas sp. | reverse complement strand
CCCCTGCTGGTCCTGCTGGTGAGCGGTTGCGCCACCCGCAGCGCTGCGCCCATGACCCGGGTCACCTCGCCCTGTGACCGCTACTGGCAACTGCCCGAGGCCGAGCCCGTCGCCCTCGACGACGTGCGGCCGCAGATGCTGCGCATGGACGCCAGCCGGCGCTGCGGCTTTCGCCGCGACGGCAGCGTGGCGACCTACGTGGTGCTGGCGCTACCCGAATTCGAGCGGCCCTGGTCGTTGCGCGTGGAGAGCCTGATCGAGGATCAACGTCTGTTTGCACCGGAAATCGCCACGCTGGACGCCGCCGGAAAGGTCCTGCGACGGTTGCCGCTGGATCGCTTCGCGATGCGCGGGGACCGCCTGCAGGCGCACCTGTTCTTCGCCGCCGACAACGCCAGGGAGCGCTATCTGCTGCTGCGCTCGGCGCCGGAGGCGATCGGTCGTGCCGAACGCCAGATGGTGAGTCGCTCATTCTTCATTCCGGTCATCAACGCCATCCTGCCGATCCTCTACGTGCAGGGCACCGAGCGTGAGCGGCAGTTCACCTACAGCCACGACGGTCTGGTGCAGGTCCAGGCCCGCTCGCAGGAGACGCCGCCCGGCACCCCGACCTTGCGCGACGTCGCCCGCTCCGAGCTCAAGGCGTTCCTGCGCTGAACCGGACCAGGCGGCCTTTGCCCGCGCGCCGCAACGCGCAGCTACCGGCCGCTATTCGTCCAGCAGTCTCAACTGTGCCGGCACCGGTGTTTCGCCGGCGGCGGGCAGGATGCGTGAATAGCTGCCGTCGGACTGCATCATCCAGCATTGCGCCGTGTCGGTCAGATAGGCTTCGAGGTGCTCGATCACGCGCGCCCTGAGTGCGGGGTCGCCGAGCGGGAATGCCACCTCGACCCGGCGGAACAGGTTGCGCTCCATCCAGTCGGCGCTGGACAACCACACTTCCGGCTCGCCGTCGTGGTGGAAGCAGAACACGCGGTGGTGTTCCAGGAAACGCCCAATCAGCGAGCGCACGCGGATGTTCTCGGACAGTCCCGGCACACCGGGACGCAGCGAGCACATGCCGCGCACGATCAGCTCGATCCGTACGCCGGCCTGCGAGGCGGCGTACAGGCGATTGATGATCTCCGGCTCCACCAGTCCGTTCATCTTGGCCACGATGCGTGCCGGCTGGCCGCGCCGCGCCGCGTCGGCCTCGCGCTCGATGCGCTCATGCATGCCCTTGTCCAGGGTGAAAGGCGATTGCAGCAGCTTGTTGAGCTTGCTGACCTTGCCCAGCGAGGTCAGCTGCAGGAACACCGCGTGGACGTCCTTGCAGATGTCTGCATTGGTGGTGAACAGGCCGTAATCGGTGTACTGGCGCGCGGTGCGCGGGTGGTAGTTGCCGGTGCCGAGGTGGGCGTAGCCCTTGAGGCCGGCATCCTCGCGACGGATCACCAGTGACATCTTGGCGTGGGTCTTGTAGCCGACCACGCCGTAGGTGACGTGGGCACCGGCGTCCTGCAGTTTTTCGGCCAGGTCGATGTTGTCGGCCTCGTCGAAGCGCGCTCGCAATTCGACCACCACGGTGACCTCCTTGCCGTTGCGCGCGGCTTCGACCAGCGCATCGACCACCGGGGAGCGGGCGCCGGTGCGGTAGAGGGTCTGCTTGATCGCCAGCGCGCGGGGGTCGCGCGCGGCCTGGCGCAGAAACTCCAGCACCGGCAGGAAGGAGTCGTAGGGATGGTGCAGCAGGTAGTCGCGCTCGGCGATGGCGGCGTACAGATCCCCGGTCAGCGCCTTGGGAATGCGCGGCGTGAACGGCGCGTACTTGAGATCGGGGCGGTCCACAAGGTCGGGAATGGCGATCAGGCGCATCAGGTTGACCGGCCCGTTGACCTGGTAGACATCTTCCGGCGTCAACTGCATCTCATGCATCAGGTGCTGCCACATCGCCTCCGGACAGTTGTGCGCCACTTCCAGCCGCACCGTGTCGCCCCACTGGCGCTGCGACAGGCCGTCCTCCAGGGCCTGAGCGAGGTCCTCGGCCTCTTCTTCGTCCACGAACAGGTCGGAGTTGCGCGTCACCCGGAACTGGTAGCAGCCGCTGGCCTCCATGCCGGGAAACAGGTCATCCACATAGGCGTGGATCACCGAGGACAGAAACACGAAATCCGAAGGCCCGGTGCCGCTCACCTGCGCCGGCAACTGGATCAGGCGCGGCAGCGCGCGTGGCGCCTGCACCACGGCCAGCCCGGTGTTGCGGCCGAAGGCATCCTTGCCCGACAGCGACACCACGAAGTTGAGCGACTTGTTGAGGATGCGCGGAAACGGATGCGCCGGGTCCAGCCCGATCGGCGACAGCACCGGCAGCAGTTCGGTAAAGAAGTAGTTCCGCAGCCAGGCGTCCTGTTCCGGGGTCCATTCCGCGCGTCGCAGGAAGCGGATGCGTTCGGCCTCCAGCGCCGGAGTCAGGACCTCGTTGAACACGCGGTACTGCTCGTCCACCAGCGCGTGGGCGCGCGGGCAGATGGCGTTGAGAATCTCCTGCGGCGACATGCCGTCGGCGCTGCGCTGCGCCAGCGGCGCTTCGGCAATCTGCATCAGGCCGGCGACGCGGATCTCGAAGAACTCATCGAGGTTGGAACTGCAGATGCAGAGAAACTTGAGCCGCTCCAACAGCGGGACGCGCTCGTCCTTGGCCTGTTCGAGCACGCGCCGGTTGAATTCCAGCAGCGACAGTTCACGGTTGACGAACAGGTCGGCGGGCTGGAATTCCAGTTTTGCGGGGGCGTCCATTGAATGCTTCCGTGTCTTTGGGGATGCGCGGCAACTGCAGTCAGTGCCAAGTGCAAGTTTGCACACTTGCGGCGCCATCGTGTCGGAGCGCGGCTGTCACGAAAATGTCATCTCGTCGCAAGCAGGGCGCGCCAGGCTGCCCCGGCGCCCGCTGTGGCGGTTCCAGCCCCAGACCGGCGGCGACAACAACCGCCCTCGACCTTCTCGGTGGCCGTCCCTACTCGCCGGCGATGGCTTTGGCCACGCGGTCGGGATAGTCACTGAACACGCCATCCAGACCGGCCGCCCGCAGCGCCGCGATGTCTTCGGGGTGGTTGACGGTGTAGGCATAGACTTTCAACCCGCGGCCGTGGGCGTCGGCCACCAGGCGTGCGTCGGCAAACTCCGCGGAAAGGTTGAGCGCCTGTGCGCCCAGTTCGGTGGCGCAGGCCGCCCAGTCCAGCGGCACCCCGCAGACCAGCGCCGCCACCGGCACCTCCGGCAGGCTCTGCTTGAACTCGTAGAGCTCCGGCAGGTGGAACGATGACACCAGGAACTGCTCGGTGGACCAGCCGTCACCAATTACCCCGCGCAACACCTGCGCCACCTGTGCCGCCGTGCCGTCGGCGCTCTTGAGCTCTATGTTCAGCGCCACCCGCGCCCCGACCAGGTCGAGCACTTCGCGCAGGCTGGGAATGTGCTGGCCGGACCCGGCGTCGAGCCGGCGCAGCTCGTCGTAGCGGGCGTGCCCGACCCGCCCCTGGCCGTTGGTGGTGCGCTCCAGGCGCAGATCATGGATCACCACCAGCTCGTCAACGCAGCGCTGGACGTCAAACTCGATCATGCCGGCACCGAGCCGGATGCCGGTGTCGATCGACAGCAGGGTGTTCTCCGGCGCGTGACCGCGTGCGCCTCGGTGGCCGATGCAGAGAAATTCCCTTGACGAGTCCATGGGCGGGCTCCGGTTGAGCTTGGGGCGCAGCATGCGCCGAGCCATTGGCGAGGTCGAGAGGTGCCAGGGCTGACGCCCGGATTGGGGTGAGTGCGGCTTACCTGACGCCGCCGGTCAAACCGGATCCGCCGCTCGGCCACAACTGCATGCACCTGACCCTTTTGTCAGGCAGGCTCGGTCGTCTAAAGTGCGTCAGGGAAAAACTCCCGGTAGACCGCCGCGCACCCTCTGGCGGCGCCCTCGGCAACAAAATGATCCAGGAGGCGTCTCCGAATGCTCCGCAGTCTGATTCGCCGTGAGGCCGGGAAAGCCACGCGCGATCCGGATGCCGGTCGCGGGTTTACCGTGATCGAGGCATTGATCACGGTGGCCATCCTGGCGATCCTGCTGGCGCTGACGGCGCCCAGCTTTGCCAAGTTCATCAAGGACAACCGGCGCGCCAGTGCGGTCAACGATCTGATCGTGTCGGTGCAGATTGCCCGCAGTGAAGCAACGCGCAGGGGGCAGCGGGTGGTGGTCTGCCCTTCGAACGATGCCCAAACCGCCTGTGCGGACAAGACTGACTGGTCCGGGGGCTGGATCGTCCATGCCATTACCGCAGGCGGACCGGAAGTGATCCGGGTATTCCCCGCCACACCGCTGGTCATGATCAGCTCGGACCAGGCGCGCTTCATCTATCCGCCGCCGACGGACCGCCTGGGCACTTCGGAGCCCGCCAACCTGGCGCTGTGGACGGTGATGGATGATCGCGGCGGCGAACACGCGCGCTTTGTCGACGTGCTGCCCAGCGGCCGGCCACGAACCCTGTGCCCGCAGGGCGCGGAATTTGCACCCGGCACCTGCACCTGAATCTGAACCTGAACCTGAACCTTGTTAATACGTCCGCGATGAAGCCAAGACGAAAAGCCGACGGATTTACCCTGATCGAGATCCTGATCGCGATGGTCATCCTGTCCATCGGCATTCTCGGCGTCACCGCCTTGCAGCTGGTCTCCAAGCGCAACAACAGCGACGCTGCGCAGCAGGCCGAGGCGGCGACTCTGGTGCTGGAGATGGTCGAGCGCATGCGTACCAACAGCAGCAGCGTCGCACTGGCAGCCTATGTCGCCAACGAACCGGCCTCGATCCGCGCCAATCCACCGCCACCCGAGCCCGATTGCGGCGCCGCGGGCGCAAACTGCGCGCCGCTGGATCTGGTGACCTACGACTTTGCGGTGTGGGAGCGATCACTGGCGGGTGCCGACGAGCGCCTTGGCGGCGAAAATACCGGCGGCCTGCTCAATCCCGTGGTCTGCGTGGATGGACCCGCCGGCATCAGCGGCACCTACACGGTCACCATTGCCTGGCGCGGGGGTGCCGCGCTGCCCAACGACGCCGGCGTCGGATGCGGCGCGGGCGCCGCCGACGGCGGCGAGCGCCTGTACGGCGATGCCGACGAATTCCGCCGCACGGTCTCGATTCCAGCGTTCATACGAGTGCCCCCGGCATGAACCACCGTCTTTCCCGACAGCCCCGCTGCGTGCCGGCGCCCCCGGCGGGCTTCACCCTGATCGAGCTGATGGTGGCGCTGGTCCTCGGATCGCTGCTGGTGGTCGGCATCCTCGCGGTCTTCATCTACGGCAATCGCAGCTACCGTCAGGACGACCAGGTCGCCAAGATGCAGGACGAGCTGCGCTACGCGATGTCGCAGATCACCCGCGATCTGGAGATGGCCGGGTACTGGGCGGGGCTGCTGGATCCGGCCGAAGTCATCCTCCACACAGATTTGATACTCCCGCCGGGAGCAGACTGTGGGCCCGCGCAAGCGGTTGTGGCCGGGGACCCGCCGGGCGCAGCTGCGTGGCTCTACGGCAATCTCTCGGCGCTGGATTTCGTCAGCAACGCAATGCCGTCGGACGCTGCAGGGGCCTTTCCGTGCCTGATCGCCGATGAACTGGCGACCAGCGCTCCCGACGTGATTGCGGTGAAGCGACTGGCGTCCGAACTCAGCTACGAGGTGGCCACGGACGAGACGGATCTTGTCGGCGATGCAGACAAGCGCCCCGAAGAAATGGTGGCGGGGTATGTCTACGTGCGAACCAATAATTCCGCCGGCACCATGTTTACCTTCGCGAACATCAATCCGGACACGACACTGGATCCGCCTTACCAGTACTGGCGTTATCGCCCCACGATCTACTACGTCCGCAACTACACCGATCGACCGGGCGACGGCGTCCCTTCGCTGTGTCGAAAAGTGCTCGCTCCCAGCCTGACCAGCCCCGACAGCACCCAGTGTCTGGCCACCGGCGTCGAGGACATTCAGTTCGAATTCGGCATCGACGGCAATGGCGACGCCGCACCGGACTTTTACACCGCGACCCCGACGCCTGCAGATCTCGATGTCGCGGTCGCGGTGCGGGTCACCCTGCTGGCGCGTTCGGAACGGCGGGGCGAGGGCTACACCAACCAGAAGTCCTATGTGCTGTCCGCGGATCGCACGGTGACACCGAACGACCGCTTCTACCGACGCACCCTGTCGACCACGGTGCTGTTGCGCAACCCCGCCGCGCTGAGGACTTATTGATGCGTCGATCAGACCGTTTGCATCGGAACCTGCCCGTCCTGCAGCGCGGAGCGGCGCTGCTGATTGCGATGCTGGTGATGCTGATGCTGTCGATCGCCACCCTGGCTGCAGTCCGCTTTTCGTCCCTGGGCGTCAAGATGAGCGCCAACGAGGAGTTGGCGGTAGAGGCCTTCCAGCGCGCGCAGTCGGTGACCGACGCCACGCTCGACAACCCGGACAACTTTCGCGTGGTCGGCGGGCCGGGCGAGCGCTTCTGCCCGTCCGGTATTAGCGGTTGCAACGCCACCTACACACTGTCATTGACCGACAACCTGTACGCCGCC
>JAJFJX010000466.1 GCA_021773655.1 Panacagrimonas sp. | reverse complement strand
CATGTCCTCCGCGTTCTGGCTCGGCTGGCGCTGCGTCCTCGGACTCGACGCCAGTTCCAAGAACACCGAGAACCTGCTGCGCACCGGCGAGCTGGTATTGAACCTGCCGTCGCCGGCGCAGGTCGATGCGGTGGATCGGCTCGCCCGCCTGACCGGCAGCAATCCGGTCCCGGCCGCCAAGCAGATGCGCAACTACAGCCACGAGAAGAACAAATGGGAGATCTCGGGCCTCATGCCCGTCGCATCAGAAACGGTGGAGCCACCGCGCGCGCTCGAATGCCCGATCCAGATGGAGGCGGTCCTCGCGCAGACCAACGCATTCATGGCCGACGACCCGCAGTGGAAGGTGGGCATCAAGGTCTTCGAGGTGCGCATCCAGCGGGTCCATGTGCACCCGGCGCTCCTCATGGACGGTACGCAGAATCGGATCGACCCGGACAAGTGGAGTCCGCTGATCATGAACTTCCAGCAGTTCTACGGACTCGCGCCGGGCAAGCTGCGGCCTTCGCGGCTGGGCGAGATTCCGGAAGCCAGCTATCTGAGTCCGGACGTCGAACGCGCGCGTAGTGGCGCTGCAGCCGCCTGATACGACGGCCACAACAAAAACGCCCCGGTTTCCCGGGGCGTTTTCATCTTCGATTCCACGTTCCGGCGCCTTGCGGGCGCGTCCCGCGGAGTTACCGCGTGCTGGCGAAGCTCACAGGCTGTAGTACAGCTCGAACTCGATCGGATGCGTGGTCATGCGGAAGCGCGTGACCTCCTGCATCTTGAGTTCGATGTAGGCGTCGATCAGATCGTCGGTGAACACGCCGCCCTTGGTGAGAAAGCCGCGATCCTGGTCCAGGGCTTCCAGCGCCATGTCCAGGCTGTGGCAGACGCGCGGGATCTTGGCATCCTCTTCCGGCGGCAGATGGTAGAGATCCTTGTCCGACGGATCGCCGGGGTGGATCTTGTTCTGGATGCCGTCCAGCCCGGCCATCATCATCGCGGTGAACGCCAGGTAGGGGTTGGCGGAGCTGTCGGGGAAGCGCACTTCGATGCGGCGGCCCTTGGGGTTGGCCACGTAGGGGATACGGATGGAAGCCGAACGGTTGCGCGCCGAGTAGGCCAGCATCACCGGCGCCTCGAAACCGGGCACCAGACGCTTGTAGCTGTTGGTGCCGGGATTGGTGAAGGCGTTGAGCGCCTTGGCGTGCTTGAGGATGCCGCCGATGTAGTACAGCGCGGTCTCGGACAGGCCGCCGTAGCCGTCGCCGGAGAACAGGTTCTTGCCCGCCAGGCTCAGCGACTGGTGGACGTGCATGCCCGAACCGTTGTCGCCGACGATGGGCTTGGGCATGAAGGTGGCGGTCTTGCCGTACTGGTGGGCGACGTTCTGCACCACATACTTGAGCTTGAGCACTTCGTCGGCCTTGCCCACCAGGGTGCCGAACTTGACGCCGATCTCGCACTGGCCGGCGGTGGCCACTTCGTGGTGATGGACCTCGGCTTCCATGCCGATCTGTTCCAGCGTCTCGCACATGGCCGAGCGCAGGTCCTGCAGGGCGTCCACCGGCGGCACCGGGAAGTAGCCGCCCTTGACCCCAGGTCGATGGCCGGTATTGCCGGTTTCATAGGACTTGCCCGAGTTCCAGGCTGCTTCCTCGGAATCGATCTCCACGAAGCAGCCCTTCAGGTCCGAACCCCAGCGCACCGAATCGAACACGAAGAACTCGTTTTCCGGGCCGAAGTAGGCGGTGTCGGCGATGCCGGTGCTCTTGAGGTAGGCCTCGGCACGCTTGGCCACGCTGCGCGGGTCGCGGGTGTAGCCCTGCATGGTGCTGGGCTCGATGACGTCGCAGGTCAGGCAGATCGTCGGCTCTTCGAAAAACGGATCGATGAACGCCGATGACGGGTCGGGCATCAGGATCATGTCGGACTCGTTGATGCCCTTCCAGCCGGCGATGCTTGAACCATCGAACATCTTGCCTTCGGTAAAGGTTTCTTCTTCCAGATACTTGGATGGCACCGTCACGTGCTGTTCCTTGCCGCGGGTATCACAGAAGCGGAAGTCGACAAACTTCACATTCTTTTCGCTGATGGTTTTCAGCACATCTTTGCCCGATGCCATTTAGGTCTCCTGGGTAGGGGTGTTGGAGCAGGGAATGCAGACGAACGGATGCGGTGACCGCTCGCGCGGTCCGGCCGGAATCGCAGGATTTGTGCCACACGACAAACGTGGCCCTGGCTAGCCTAGCCCATTTGTTGAGCAGAATCTGATGCACCAGGCTTGTGCAGCAAGCGCTCAATTTCTGTCTGTGCACCTCATTGGTGCATGACCGGGGTGGCGGCGGCGACAGCGGCCCGGCGGCCGCTTCGTATACTGCCGGCCCGATGAACCGGCATCCCGACATGACTTTCCAGGACCTCATCCTCAAGCTACAGACCTTCTGGGCCGGTCACGGCTGCACCCTCGTCCAGCCCATGGACATGGAGATGGGCGCCGGCACCTTCCATTGGGCCACCTTCCTGCGCGCGCTCGGACCCGAGCCCTGGAACACCGCCTATGTGCAGCCCAGCCGCCGCCCCACCGACGGCCGCTATGGCGAGAATCCCAACCGCCTGCAGCACTACTACCAGTTCCAGGTGCTGCTCAAGCCCAGCCCGCCGGACATCCAGAAGCTGTACCTGGCGTCGCTGGAAATGCTCGGCTTCGACCCGCTGACCCACGACATCCGCTTTGTCGAGGACAACTGGGAATCGCCGACGCTGGGCGCCTGGGGCCTGGGCTGGGAGGTCTGGCTCAACGGCATGGAAGTCACCCAGTTCACCTATTTCCAGCAGGTCGGCGGCATCGAGTGCAAGCCGGTGTCGGGCGAGATCACCTACGGCCTGGAACGGTTGGCGATGTACATCCAGGGTGTCGAGAGCGTCTACGACCTGGTGTGGTCGCGCGACCCGCGCAGCGGCCGCGTGGTGAGCTATGGCGACGTCTACCATCAGAACGAGGTTGAACAGAGCACCTACAACTTCGAGCACGCCGATGTCGCGACCCTGTTCGAACGCTTCGACCGGGCCGAAGCCGAATGCCGCCACCTGCTGGGCCTGACCACCCCGTTGCCGCTGCCGGCCTACGAGCGCGCCATCCAGGCCAGCCATGCCTTCAACCTGCTCGACGCCCGCGGCGCCATCAGCGTGACCGAACGCCAGGCCTACATCCTGCGCGTGCGCACCCTGGCCCGCGGCTGCGCCGAGGCTTATTTCAAGGCGCGCGAGGCGCTGGGGTTTCCGATGCTGGATCACGCGGCCAAAGCGGCCAAAGCGGCCTGAGCAGCGCGCGGTGGCGATCCCGGACTTTCGACGTGCATGCTGCCGAGGCTGCAACATCCCAGGCCCCTGAGCACAAGGTCCCTGAGCACCAGGTCCCTGAGCACATAGCAGCGTCGGAAGCCGCCGCAGCTACAGAGACCAGAACGCGGCGCGAGTCGCTCGAAGCCGCCGACCTGCAAGTGCGTCCGGAACTGGCAACTGAGATCGCACACGCATTGAGCGTCTTGGACCCGACACAGTTCGAAAAGACTGTGATCGAGTTGCTGGCCAGCGTGATCTATGGCGGCAACACGAATCGATGCCGATGCGCCAGATTGCCGTTCCGGCCCTGGCGCTCGCTCGAAGGCGCAGCCTCGCTCCACCACCACGCGCTCCTTGATGCGGCCGCCGTGACGCGGTCACCGTGGATCGAGCACTGATCCTCGAACGGGCCAGCAAATGTGAGCGCGCGCTCCGGAATTGGCCGCTGCTCCGCGGCCGCAATCTTTAACCTCCGCAGCGGCCCGGCTATGCTCGGGAAACCAGATCTGCCGGCCTTTTGCGATGAAACGATCCGCCCGGATTCTGCTCTGCGGTGAAGTGCCTGTGTCCGCCGCCAGTGCCAGTGCCAACTTCATCCTGCGGGTCACGACCATGCAGAAAGACGGCGGCGCATTGTGACCGGCGCGCGAGCAACGATGATTCTGGTCGGCAGATTCGATTCGTTCAGCGTGCGCCATGTGATGGCGAGCCCGCTCTGGCTGGACATGGCACATGCCGCCTGATTGTCTTCCACGCCGCGCATCGCGGCGCCGTGCGATCAATCCCGGCATCCGGCTGCTGATGTGGGTATTGCTGACGGCAGCGGCTGGCCAACCCCTCCCGTCGGCAGCCGCCGACAAGCCGTTCGCCCAGCACGCCTACGAGCACATGCTCTCGGCCATCGCGGCCAATTCTTTCGAGGACTTCACGGCGCTCGGCGATGTGGTGTTCCAGTCACTCAAGCGCGAAGAATTCGACCAGGTGGCCAGGCGCTTCATGCCGCTGCTGGCGACCGGACAGCGTTCCACTTATCTGGGCTCGTTCCGGGTCCAGGGCATGAGGGTGCACTACTGGCGTCTGAGTTTCGCCGGAGAGCATGTCGACTGGCTGGTCAAGCTGGCGGTGAAGGATGGCCGGGTGCGGGGATTCTTCATCTCGCCGCCCTGAGTTGCGCGCAATCGCGCAGGGCTTCGTTCAGCGCACAGCGAGTTTGCCTTCGGACAATCGCAATCCGGCTCAGCCATGGGATGCCACACGACATGACCGAAAACATATACGACGCACTGCGCGAGAGCCACGAGCGCCAACGCAAGTTGTGCAAGAAACTGCTGCGAACGCAGCCGCGCACTGAAACGCGGGTGTCGACGTTCACCGAACTTCGCATCGAACTGGCCGCGCATGCGGCGGCCGAAGAGCGTTTCCTGTATGCGCCGATCCTGATGGACGACATGGGCCTGTCTTCCGCCCGCCATGCATTGCACGAGCATCACCAGATCGATGAGCTGATCGAGGACCTGCAAGTCGTCGATCACGCCGGCAGCGCATGGATGGCGACGGCCAAAGCGCTATCGCACAAGGTGCATCATCACCTGCGCGAGGAAGAGAAAAAATTCTTCCAGGTGTCCGGGAAGATTCTCGGCGACCCCCAGAAGTCGCAGCTCGCCAAGCGGTATCGCAAGGATTACGGCCGGATGCTCAAGACCCTGCGGCAGGATTGAACCCGGGCGGCCTGGGCTCGTCCGCGGATTGAGGACGCTACCGCCGCCGGGCTCCCCCCTTGCACGTCCGGACGGTCGCTCCGCAATGGCAATGGCAATGGCGCGGACAGGCGTGCGCGGCCGTTCACCTCGCGCTACCCGCTGCTCGATGTGTCCGCCTGGCCCAACGTGACGGCTGCGGAGTCGTTCAACGACAATGGCGGACTCGCATTCCTGACCGCCGACCGCTGAACCATGGCCGCAAGCCCGACCCGCGATCTCCTGCTGGAGATCGGCACCGAAGATCTGCCCGCCCGCTTCGTGGTGCCTCTGGCAACAGCGCTGGCGCGAGGCATCGCCGACGGCCTCGGTCGCCGTGGCCTGGTGCCGGACCGCTGTACGCACTACGCCACCCCGCGGCGCATCGCCTGTCACCTGAGCGGCCTGGGCGAGCAGCAACCCGAACAGACCGTGGAGCGCCTGGGTCCGGCGCTGGCCGCCGCGATCCGGAACGACCAGCCCACGCCTGCCGCCCTGGGCTTCGCAAAGTCCTGCGGCGTGGCGTTCGAAGCGCTGGGCCGGAAGGACGGCAAGCTGTTCTTCTCGCGCACCGCACCCGGGCAGACGACCGTCGAGATGCTGCCGCAGGTGTTCGAAGAAGCGCTCAGGCAGATGGACGAACTGGTGCCCAAGCGCATGCGCTGGGGCACCGGCACTGAAACTTTCGTGCGTCCGGTCGAGTGGCTGCTGTGCCTGTTCGGAAACGACGTCGTGCCGCTGCAGCGTTTCGGTTTGACCGCAGGCCGCATCACCTACGGCCATCGTTTTCATGCGCCGGTCGCCATCGAATTGCCCGCGCCCCTGGCCTACGAGCCCGCCCTGGGCGAGGCCCACGTATGGGCGGAGGTTGGCGCACGCAAGGCGGAGATCCGTCGCCAGATCGAAGCTGCCGCCGCAGCGCTGCAAGGCCATGTGCGGATCACAGAAGGTCTGCTGGACGAGGTGACGGCGCTGGTGGAACTGCCGGTGGCGATCAGCGGCCGCTTCGAGTCGCGCTTCCTGGAGCTGCCCCCGGAAGTCATCGTGGCGACAGTGGAAACCAACCAGCGCTACTTCACCGTGTTTCGCGATGCGGCAATGACCCAACTCACCGAGCACTTCATCACCGTCTCCAACATCGCCTCGCGCGACGTGGCGCAAGTGATCTCGGGCAACGAGCGCGTGGTCCGCCCGCGCCTGACCGACGCGCTGTTCTTCTGGCAGCAGGACCTCAGGCAACCGCTGTCCGCCTACGCCGGGAAGCTGGACGAGGTCACTTTCCAGAAGGATCTGGGCTCCACCGGCGACAAGCTGCGCCGCCTCACTGCCCTGGCCGCGGAAATCGCCGGCGAACTGGGCCAGGACGTCACGGACGTGTCGCGCGCCGCAGCCCTGTGCAAGGCCGACCTGGTCACCAAGGTGGTCTACGAGTTCCCTGAACTGCAGGGAGTCATGGGCGGCTATTACGCCGCGCACGCGGGCGAGCCGGACACGGTCTCGCGGGCGATCCGCGAGCACTACCTGCCGACGCAGCAGGGCACGCCGATTCCATCCACGCGCGCCGGCCAGATCGTGGCGCTGGCGGACAAGCTGGATACCCTGGCGGGCATCTTCGCCATCGGTCAGAAGCCCACGGCGAGCAAGGATCCTTACGCACTGCGTCGGGCTGCGCTGGGCGTACTGCGCATCTTCATCGAGGGCGAACTGGCACTGGACCTGCGCGCGGTGCTGCAGTCGGCGCTGGCATTGCAGCCGGCGGGCAAGCGCGATGAGCAGGTGCTGGATGAGTTGTTCGAGTTCGTCATGGAGCGACTGCGCGCCTGGGCAGTTGGACAATTGCATGATGGCCGCGCCATTGCGGTGGAAACCTTCGAGTCGGTGCGGGCGCTGGGCATCTCGCAGCCGCTGGACGTCTATCGTCGCGTGCTGGCGGTGCACGGCTTTGTGCAGCATGTCGCTGCGCCCGACCTGGCGGCAGCCAACAAGCGCATCCGCAACATTCTCAAGCAGGCCGGCGGCATCGCGGGCGGTATCGAGCCGGCACGCTTCGAACATGCAGCTGAATCCGCCTTGCTCGACGCGATGAACACGCTGCCGCAACTGGCCGGCAGCAAACGCTACACCGAGCAACTGGTGAATCTGGCCAGCCTGCGCGAACCGGTGGACGCGTTCTTCGACGGCGTGATGGTCAACGCCGAGAATGCCCACGTGCGCGCCAATCGTCTGGCCCTGCTGGCGCGCCTGGACGCAATGTGCCGCGAGGTGGCCGACCTGTCCTGCCTGCCGGGCTGAGTGCGGCCTCATCCTGCAACCGTCGATTGAGCGCGAAGGACGACGCAAGGAGCAGCATGCAGGGCGCAGCATGAAGCACCTTGGGCCGTGTTCACCTTATCTGGTGAGCGGCGCCGTCCAGCAGAGTCCGCGGCATGCTTTCTGTTCGCCATGTGCCTTTGCGTTGGAATGCAGGTTCCGGTCTCATCGCTCTCAGCGATACGGCATGAATCACACACACGCTCGCAGCTGTGGTGCCCTGATTGGGCGATAGCGATGCGCGATGCGCTGTGGTACTTCGGCTCTACAATCGAACGGGGCAAGGCGCGATGACATCACTGAAAGATCGACTGGGTCTCGCGTTGCGGGTGTGCAGCGCAATTGCCGCGCTCGCGCTGGCCGGATTGCCGGCACAGCCGGCATCCGCGGCCGGGGGAACACCCCGCGACAGCCTGCTGGTGCTGGATGCCTCGG
>JAJFJX010000465.1 GCA_021773655.1 Panacagrimonas sp. | reverse complement strand
CCCCATGGAGTGCTCCTGCCTGGGTGCAATGAACATCCCTTCCGTCCCAACCCAGATGCCAAATCCAAGGCAAAAACGGGTTGGGACGAGGATTGAGATTCCGGCTACACTTCAACAGATCGGCGACACGCAGGGGGACTGATCCGTGGATTCAATCACTGCATTGCTCTTGGCCAGAGGTCTAGAGAGGTTGGTCATTTCCCTTGCTGGTTTGGCAGCTCTTTGGATGGGGTGGAGATTATTCTACCAGATCCAGGGACAGCCCAGCCAGCAAGCAGAGTTCTCGTTCAAGGATATCGCGATAAGACTGCAGCGTGTTGGGCCGGGCATTTTTTTTGCCTTGTTTGGTTCGGCAATACTGATTGTCAGCATTGCCAATCCGCTGTCGATAGAAGGTGATCGTGCCTCGACTCCCGCTAGCGCCGATGAAGCAGACGTGGTGGCAGCCGGTTCATCCAACCGATCAGTGAACTATCTGGACCGCAGGAACGAGAGCGAGATTCAGCGATTTATTGTTGCGCTGAACACAGTCATCGATATCGGTGGATTGGCGACTACCGAGGAGATCGTTCTTGCCGACAGAGAGTTGCTGTTTGAGGCTACTGGAACAACGGAGGAGGTACGCAACAGCTTGCTGGAGTTGTTCTTTAACGTATCAGAAGTAGCCATCTGGTTGCGGCGACGCAATGACTTGGATACGAACCCTGCACTAATTCCAGAATCTGAGCGCGAGATCGTTCGACGAGTTGATGAGCTCGCAACGCGTTCTCTATTTGACGAGGATAGGTAGCGATGAACGCACGGACCCTGATTGCCTGCCTTGCGTCGTGCTCGGCACTTTTCTTTTCGGTCGCAGCGGCGGCTCAAGAAGCGCCGCCAACCTCTCTACTACGGCAGTATCAGCGGGCTGCTGGACGGACGATCGACACTGTCGTCGATGACATAAGGCTGACCTTGAGTAGAGGCGAACGACAGTCCTTGGATGAGATAGACTTCCAGGTGAACCGCGGCGATTGGGACGTCTACGGTGTATTCGCGCTCCGGAGTGGCCAGAGAAGAACAATCGAATTCAGCATGGGCTTCATCGTCGCCTTGGACCACATTGACGTTGCAGTCGTCGCGACACAGATGCTTGGACGAGATCAGGCTCCCCTTGTTTCCTACGTCGAAGCAGTAACTGATACTGTTAGAGGCAATACGAGACGAGCCCGCACCGGGGAAGTCTTGCAGGCCCTTCCTGCATTCAATCGTTGGCTAGAGATACCTGAACCTGATTGGGAGTCACTGGTGCGTTCGGACGAGTTTCAGAGTCTTCGAGACGTCGTGAAGTTGCACACTTTCGCACTGTTGGTCGGCCATGAGTTTGCGCACCATCACTATGGCCACCTCGACAACGCTGGGTGCAGCATTGATGAGGAGATCGAAGCCGACGAGCGCGGTACCGATCTCGCAAATTCGGCAGGTTACAACACGCTGCTTTCGTGGACGCCCTTTTTGTTTTTCTCAGCACTGGAGGGTGATACCGGGATCTACGATGGTAGCAGCTGTCATCCACCATCTGTGTGTAGGGTGACATATGTGCTGGAGCAAGGCATCGATGACGCATTGGCAGATGATGAGTTCTTGGAGTATTTGAGGACGACGAGGCAATACGACGCTTGGATAGATAACAACCGCAGGCTCGAAGCGTTTGTTAACTCGGGCGTCACTGAATGCCCAAACTAGATCGCAGGTTGCGGGGTCGTCGGGTTGTGTGTTGTGTACCCACCTGCAATCTCGCCTAACTGATGGCCTGAGAATTTGTGCTTCTGACAGCTGATCAGACGTTGAGCGTGCCGTATCCCCTTGTCGACAAACAATATTTCCGCGCCTTGTGCGCAGGAAAGGTAACGTTGAGGTAACTAGGGCTGGAGAATTGGGCCGATTGGGTGGGCGGCAGATTGTCCAGTCACGCACATGAAGGCCCCCGGGGACCACCCCTTGGGGTCGGGGTTTGCGTTCATATTGCCCCTCTGACCCGCACCGAAATTCGGATTTCCCGCCTAGCCCGCGTTCTATCGGCGGCTCTGCGGGTCTTTCCAACCGTGGTAAGCGCACCTACCCCTATTTGTTCCCGTGGAACATTCCGAACGGAACCAGTATTTAGCCGTCTTGGCACTGTCAGACGGCATTGGCACGTTAATGTCTGGCCCGGGCGGGCAGGTGTCGCTAACCGGCATATCGGGCTGCCTAAATCCGTGGATCGATCCACCTCGCCGCGCTGCTGTGCTGCGTCGTACTCATCGGCCATGCGGCGCTTGGCTGCGGATTCGATGGTCAGGGTGTTGGCGTATGCCTAATTGAGCGCAAAAAATGTCGGCTCATCTTTGCCAATTGCGAGGCTATGAAAGGCAGAGCAGCGATAAGCAATAACCCGTTGTTCTTGCTGTGTTTTATTGATTTCCTGCGCTCTGCTAATTAGTTTCTTGGGATGATTATCGACACTGATGGAAAGCCCCTGCCCTACGGCCTGACACCCCGCCAGGCGCAGTTCGCTCGTAACTACATCGCCAATGGCGGCAACGCGACATCTGCCGCGATGGAAGCGGGTTATGGCGGCCAGGGCAACAGCAAAAAGTCTGCGAGCGTCCAGGCGAGCCGTGCCCTGGGCTCGATGAAGGTTCAAAAATACCTTGCCGACCTAACAGCGGAAGCGGCGGCAAACAGTGACGGATCAATTCTGACCGCTGATCAGACCTTGGCAGCGCTAACTCGTGAAGCGCAGATGGCGAAGAGTGATTCCGCCCGTGCATCCAATCTCAGAACTTTGGCTCAATACCACGGCCTTCTGATCGAGCGTCGAATTGACGAGACTGACAACCGCTCGACTGAGGAACTGAAGGCGCAATTGGCCATTCTTAGAAAACAGGCGTTCGAGGAAGGTGTGCTCACTAAGGACGGCGACGTGGGTGTCGACGACGATGACCCTGCCAAATGATCACCCTCATCACCAAGCCGCATATCCAGATCAAGAACGGTGAGCCAGCGCACTTCGATATGTTCGAGGCGTGGCTTGGCGAGGAACTGATCTGCATTTCGCGGCAACCGAGATTGGACAGTGCGCGAGAACTACTGCGGCACGGTCATTCACCGGACGTGCAGATGACCACGCGCGCACACAACCGCATCTACGATAGTTTCGTGGCGGCGCCGATTGGTGAACTTGCGAAATGGACCATCACGGAGCGTGACCGCACAGGGCTACGGCGGGAGCGGTGGCGTTCGTATCAGGATGGCGCTTCCAGTTCCGCCGTCGAGGCCAGGACGCGCAAGTCCGGGATGAGGGGGATCCGAGTACCAGAGAGCTATGACGACGCTGTGGCACCCGACCGGGTAACTGCCAAATCAGCGGCCTAGACAGCATAGAACCATGGCAGTACATGGCGGGCAACCTGTCGTTTGATGACATCAACATGCTGATCGATCGCGGCTATCTGGATGAGGCAAGTCCGACGATCCCCGCGCCGTTCATGCGGCGATGGTTCAGATGTTCCACAAGCTCGTGGCACGGTGCGGAACGTATCGGGCAATCGCATGGGTGCCACCCGTGTGTGCGGTGCTTCACCGTCGGACTTGATATCGACGAGCAACAAGTGCCCTGATACAGCTCTTGCGGCCGGCTGAAACGGTGAACCGAAGTTCCTAGGATTCTGCGCCACACATTACACACTCCTGCAACGCGGCTCCTCCTGTGTATGAATCGACCTCTATGAAGGGTCCCCTACCACAACTTCTTTACCTGCTCGCAGTCGAGAAACGCAAAGAGCCTCAGTTCCAGCGCATCCGTTGGGATGAGCTGCTGGCCTTCGCCAACGATCATTGGCTCACACCTGCACTTCATGGCGCGCTCCTGCGGAATGGATATCTACCGATCATCCCCGCAGAAGTTTCGTCCTACACCGAGCACCTAGCCCGCGCCAACCAACGACGAAATTCGATGTTACGCTCACAAGCCTTTGAGCTAGCGCAAATCCTCAACAGTGTAGGCATCACGCCAACATTCCTTAAGGGTGCCGCCGATTTGCTCGAAGCGGCGCCGATCTTGAGCACTGACGGGATAGTCGGCGACATCGACCTTCTAGTTCCAGCTGACCATGGCGCTCTAGCGGCGGGAGCCCTAGCCCGTCACGGCTACCAGCCGACCGGAGCGCCGACTCCCAACCTGCACACATACGTAGACCTATCAAGACCTCATGATGCAGCCATGGTCGACTTGCATGTTCGCCCGCTAAAGATGAGCGGGTTGTTGACGTCAGCTGATCTCATGGACCAAGCAACAATCATCAGTACGCCACGGGGCAACTTCGCCCTACCCTCGCCAACAATGCGGTTCCATCACCGAGTACTTCATGAGCAAATTCAAGATGGCCAGCTACTGTCGGGACGAATCAAGCTCTGTAACACTTGGCGAAGCGCATGGATACTTCGCCAACACCAACGGGAAATGGACTGGCAGAACCTAACCGTCGGCTTACCAAACAGTCTTCAGAGGGCGGCACTTGAGGTCGAAGCTCACGCCGTACGAATGTTCGGCGCTCGAATTCCGATACGTGCCGGCATCCGTTCCCGCGTCGCGCACGGTTGGAGAATGATGCGTGTTCGAAACCCGGGGATTGAGGTGCCGGCAGGTCCAGTCGCATTGTCGCTGGCACGGTATTTCTGGAAATACCGCTACAACACTAACCACTCTCGCGAGAGTGCGACGAATCCCGCCGACCAAACAACAAATGGTTTCCAGCAACCGTGTACCCAAATGCCATCCACAGCAACGCAGCTGTCTTTATGGTCAACATCGACTGCGAAAACATCAGATTAAACGCAAAGTAAATACTTGCGAACGCCACCATCAGCCTGCCCTCCACTGTCGTGGGCCTCGCCAGCACAATAGGCGCAAGCCAATACAGTAGAAATCCCAACGCTCCCTGTGTGGCAAGAAGGTGCCCTAACCCGGAATCGAGCGTGAAAACCCCCGGCGCTCCACGCCCGAGTAGTTGCGCAAGATCGAAACTGCCGAGGGTCGCGATGGTCCCTGCTAGTCGAGCGCCGAGCCCTTCCCCCGATTCCTGTAGAACTCCAAGAAAGTGCAGGGAAACTAGAAACCCGCAGACCACCGGCGCCATTATCACATTAAATCCAGCCGGCAATCGCGCGAGGACTGGCCGGCCGACTAAGCACGCAACCAGAATACCGAAAGCAAGCCGCCCATCTGCTAGCCAAATGATCAGAAACGCAGCCGCAAGCCCAACCAAATACGTCGCTAAAGAAAGCCCGTTCTTGTGTGCAACAATGACCATTCCGACAACACACCCAAAAGCGCCGAAGGAAACTGGCTCTAGAAAGAACGACGACGCTCTATGGATACCGAGTTGATCAAACAAAAATCGCCCATTAGGGCGGTTCCCGCTGACAAACAGGTCGTTCGCAGCGAATTGCCTTGCTGACTCTGCCAACGTTCCTTTTGCAATAAAGAAATCTAGAACGTTAACTAAGCTAGTGAACTGTTCCAGAAACAGAATTTCAAAACTGGCAACGAGCAAGCCAATACTTGCCGTCCATAATGTATATCTAACCAAATTGAACCCGACGCCCACCACGCCCAACATTATGAATACCGGAACAATTATGGCATCCCTTACCGGCTTCACATCCAACGATTGACGCCAGGCCAATATGAGCAATATCACTGACACCTGTAAGATGAAGAGAAATAACCACGGATTCTTCTCGGCATTCGTCGACGAGAAGGCCACGCTCGCTGCAAGCCCTATGATTGCGATTTCAGCCAAAATCACATGCGTCGAACTCATTCTCATGAGGTTTGTGTGTACGACTGCTAGCGCAAGATTAAAAAACAACGCCGCACTAACGATCCAAGGTACCAACTGATGAAACCTTGAGCGGAATAGCCGATGCGGATGGATCGTCGCGTCAGACATGTCCCCTGCGCATAATAATGCTCGCGATGAACGTCACATTACCTATTAAGTACCGCCGCCAAAGACGCGACGGTTCGAGCATCAATCGAAATACCCATTCGCATTTCATAGACCTCACCCAACGCGGCGCACGTTGTTTTCTACCAGACATGAAATCGAATAGGCCACCCACCGCGAAATGCAGCTTCGCTCCCGTCTTGTGGCCATTCGTCGCGATCCAATTCTCCTGAAGCGGCGAGCCCATCGCCACGAGAACCACATCGGCGCCCGTATCTTTTATTTCCCTACAGACTCGTTCGGACTCTTCATCGTTAAGATAACCGTGATGTACCCCAACGAACTTGTGACTCGGGAATTTCGTTCGTGCACTCTCTTCCGCCAACGATGCTACTCCCGGCTCACCTCCTAACAGATATACCCTTAGCTCTACACCAACTGCGTTCAAGAAATATGGAACAAAATCCGTACCGTTAAGGTTTTCCTCAGGAAATCGTCGATGGAGCATCATGAACGCCAGTCCGACCCCGATACCGTCATTAAGAACCAAGAACCGGCGCATCACATCCGTGAACGTATTATCTTGCTGTGTGAGGTTCAAAGAATGTGCGTTTGCGAACGCGATGTTCAGCTGTTCTCGGCCGTTCAGCGCATCTCTAAGCATCGAAAGCACCGATATGCGTGGCCCAGTGGTGATGGCCACGCCCAGCACACGTCGAATGCGTGGCCGCATCAAATCAATGTACTGGTCTGCGAACCTCTCGGATGTGTTGACCCAGCTGTACTCCTCAGCGCGTAAAATCAACTGGGCGCGAGCACTAACCATCGAATGACTGATAGTTTGAACAAAATCGACGATGTGCCCTGCGGCCGCTTCGTTGTCGGCGAAATCCACCAGCAGCCCGGTGCCAAGATTTTCGACAATCTCCGTAGAGCTCGGAATTCTATTGGCAATCGGGACCAATCCGGCTGAGGCCGCCTCCACCAACGCTAGGCCAAACCCCTCATACTGAGACGCCGTTATAAAGAACGAGCAACCTCGCAGCACTAACTCAACCTCTTCGTCCGCCAAGCCACTCATCACCTGCACGGATTGATCGCAGCCAGCGTTGCGAATCCTCGTCAGCAGAGTCGTCCGGCTCTCATCGGAGTCTCTACCGATGATGAACAAACGACACCCCGGCAAGGCGCGCTCAATCGTACTAAAGACTTCGATCAGCCTATCCAGCCTCTTGTTGACTGAGAAACGACCTACGAAAACAAAATTGAGTGTGGGGCGTCGTGAGCTTGATCCATGGTACTTGCTGGTATCGACGCCATTCTGCATGAGCTCGAGGCGAGCGCGGCAAATTCGCTCAAATATCGTGTAGTCGTTCTGGCTACATGCAAAGACGCGTTCGTATCTGGATAGTGTCCAGCGCGACACGGTATTGAAATATAACACCTTAATTGACTTGGCGAAATCTGTGTGAAAGATCCCACCGTGGGTTGATAGAACCAGCTTCTTTCCGTGGAAGATTTTTGTTAGTGCTAGAAAATCGGCGAAGAAATCTAAGCCATGAACATGAACGATGTCGCACCCATGGAGGTGCTTTAGAACCGCCGGTGCAATCGGGTACTTGTACGACCCTATAAAGCCGATGCGATGGACGGGCACCCCTGAAATTTCTTCCTTAGTAGGGAGATATCTCGGGCGGTCTGAATGAAATAATCTATCTAGGGTAACGACGCGAGCATCGAGACCAGACTGGCGTTGCATTTTGGTTAGTTCCATTACGAAGTTTTCCAAACCACCAACGCTCGGATAGAACTGCCGGACAACGTGGAGGACTCGCAACTTCGATTTCCCGTCTAACAAGTTCATGAGTTTTCCGTGGCGTTTGTATCGGGAATGTAAAAATACGCTGTACTGTCTGGGTATATGCCATCACGTATTTCCATGCTGACAGTCGGCGAGCGACTCCCTGTGGGACACATAAATCCAGATCTGGGCAGCATCTAGCAACAGCCGACAGTGTGTCTTTTTTGTGCGGCGTAACATCCGTGTTTCTGCTTCACACCATGTCATTCGCGAGGGTATTAAGTGTCGTCATATGCGACTCCCACAAACACGCGAGTGGCAGTTGTTGACGAATCGTCGCCGGTATCCAGCTCTAGAAGTTACTCCCGTGTCAAAAGTGTGCACTGCACGATTGACTGACGACACACAACTGCGATGGGTTCAAATTGGCTCGGACGGGGGGCGTAGCGATTCGCTAGGCGCCGGAAACTCGGAGCAACAGGTATGTTCTCGCGAATTGGCGACCGCACCGGGCATGCGCCTAGGCGATTTGGCTGGGTGCATTGGCGAAACGGCAACACACTGGGGCAGCGGGACCATCAACCCGCAGATGCCAAATCACTCATCGAGGTCGTAAGGGAGAACGGTGTTCATTCGGCATCGTCGGCTAGGCAGACCGCAAGGTGCTTACGTCAGCGCGGTCACCGAGTAGTCCTTAGGAACGATCCGACACCTGGGGCAAGACAAACACATTGGGGCCTTTCATTTGCGTTTGATGATAAGCCGGCTAAAAAACCTGACAATGCGGGGTTGCGCATCTGGCACCTCAACCCGCGATCCCTTGATCGTGCCGTTAGGCACCGCCACCGCCAGTCAAAACATACTCTTAACGCGGCGTTTTGGACTTGGGACCTAAGTGCACCACCACGGCAACTACTGCCTATATTGGCAAGCATGGACGCAATATTCGTTCCATCGACTTTTGCAAAGGAAGCGCTACTTGGCCTTTTCGAAACGCCTGTTGAGGTGCTGACACTACCTATTGTAGTTCCGCGTACAGGCCTGGACATGCGAGCAAGGTTGGGAATTCCAGGAGAGGCGTTTTTGGTTTCGTCGGTCCTCGATCTGGGTTCGTCGTTTGAGCGTCAAAACCCATTGGGGGTCATCGAGGCCTTTCACCGCGCTTTCCCGGGAGACAAGAATGCGAAATTAGTCATCAAGGTCGTAGGAAGAGGTGGAATACCCAACGAACTTACATCGCTCTATCGAGCCGCCGCCTACAACCCGTCGGTTCTAATATCGAACCATAGCTGGAAGCCTGAGCAACTTCATGGGCTTCTAAGGGGTTCGGACGCATACATATCTCTTCATCGCTCCACTTGTTTTGGCTTTGATATCGCCCGGGCGGCGCTTCACGGAACACCACTGATCGTTACAAACTGGTCCGGCAACATGGACTATTGTTCGTCGAAGGGAGTGTTTTTGGTGGACAGCAAGATGGTACCGGTTAGGGATACCCATCCGGAGATGCGCGGCGTCGTGGGAGCAGTCTGGGCCAACCCCAACCTGGTCACGGCCGTCGAGCATCTCCGTTGCATTCGTGCGGATACGCGTGCGGCGAGGTTTGACGCGCGAAATGTTGCGAACGTCGTGAAGGGCCATCTGCGTGGCAACGCAGCCGAGGAAGCACTTGATCGGCTGGCGCGTCGACGGTTCGACTCGACGCAACAACCGATCGCTCGGGTCACCGCATAGTCGCGGGACCGCATGAGAATCCAACCAACCATCGCCGAGAACTGCGGCCCCATTCGAGGGGTAGTTCCGAAATCGATCCTTGTCGCCGCGCATACTGCGCTGGGTGGTCCATTTGTTGTAGGCTCTCACCATCTCAAACGCGAATTCGAGGCGTTGGGGATCCAAACGGGACACATGGCGTTCCCAAGCAACGCGTTCAACTGTGCCTTGCGGTCCCACCAGGGGCCGCGCCGTCTACGGCGTTGGATCGATACGACATTCCTAGGAGCTTCTGACGGCGGTGAGATTCCGCTTTTCTCGTTCCTTCCGTGGGCGAGTGTCAAGTTTACCCGCGGACATCAACGCAGTTGCCCCAACCCACTCTTGACTACGTTCCCGCCGGTCGCCTCGGCCCTAAGCCGGCGCGGGCTCATGAACCCAGATCTACTCATTGTCGACCATCCAAGATGGGCTGGATTGGAGCGGATTGTCACGCCGCGAAAGCTGATCTATCGGCCAACCGATCTGTACATCGCGACAGACCCTGCGTTGCTCCCCTACGAAGCACATCTGGCGTCTCGCGCCGACGGATTGGTAGCCACATCAACTCGGTTGACAGAGCATCTTCGCAACCTCACCCCCGGCGCCCGCAACAAGCCCGCCATTGTGTTGGAAAACGGTGTTGAGTTCGCGCACTTCGCCACGCCGAGTAGCAAGGCGCCCGAATTGTTCGACATCCCGGGCCCTAAGGCCATCTATGTCGGGGCCCTTGACGATCGGTTCGACTTCCAAACCGTGAAGGTTCTGGCGACAGAGCGACCGGATTGGTCGATCATCTTACTCGGCCCGATGCCCGAACACACACGTGAGCCCATGCCGCCGAACGTTCACTTTCTCGGCGCGATACCGTATCGCCGCCTGCCGGAGTTCCTACAGCATTGCGACGTCGGGCTACTTCCCACAAATGGACACCCGCTAAACGACTCTCGAAGCCCGATGAAACTGTACGAATACGCCGCCGCCGGGCTGCCGGTAGTTGCTCGGAGAACCTCTGAACTTTCGCGCCGCAACGAACCGTTCGTATTTTGCTACGACGAGACCGATGCTTCCTCTCGTTGCTTGGTAAGTGCGGCCAAATGGAAAACTAAAAATCTAAGCATCACGACGTCGGCGGCTGAAAAACGCGATTGGCGCCGACTTGCCAAAGAGTTTCTAGCCTTTGCAACGAACATAATCGAACAATCTCCCTCCCCCCGGTGCAGCAAATCAGAACGAGGCGCTAATGGCCGTTGATGCCGTCGTAAGATCAGGATTTGGGATGTTGCCGCTATCCGTTGGCTTAGATGGCAGGAGGCCCAAGTTCGTGTTGTCGCTACTTGATCCGATGCTGAAAAATTTCATAGGACAAATAATCAGTACAGAGTTAGGTCCGATCTCCATCGATCCGACACATCCGCCACAACGTGTTCTCGCGTACGCCTTCCAGAATCTCCTGCGGCACTACCGGCGCAGCCCACTCGGCGACTATATCGCTTCCCACGAACCCCGCCCCGGCGACCTATTTGTCGACATCGGCGCGAATCTTGGTTTCTATTCTTTTCTGGCGCGCCTGGCCGGATTCAACACTGCACTGTTTGAACCAGAACCACACTTCGCCAAGTTCTTGGCGCGCAACATCGCCATCTTCCAGAAAATCGTTCCCGTCGCACTCTCTGACTTTGACGGTGAGCAGGAGTTTTTCATTTCCGGAGGAAATCCTGGCGCCAGTTCGTTGATCAACGTATCTGGCGAGGGCCATCACTACCAAGACAGCGTGGTAGCTAGCATCCGCACACTCCCATCGGCTTGTCGAGGTCAAAACATCGACCCATCGACGATTCGGCTGATGAAGATCGATGTTGAAGGGGCTGAGGCAGCAACCTTGTACGGAATGGAGACACTGTTCGAGGAGGGATTCCGTCCTGATATTTGGTGCGAGGTTCGTAGTCCAGAGAGTCAACGGCAGATCGGAACATACTTCGACATCTGCGAATTTGTCTCCAAGTTCGGGTATCGCCCATTCGATTGTGATCACTCACTACACCCTATTGACCTAACCACATTCGAACCCGCTTCCCCAGTGTTCGACATCCTATTCGTCGCGAACAGCGATGCGCTTAGTTCGGCAGCAAGGTGTGGGAGTGTCACGAGCCAATGTCGACATCCTCGAAGGACCATTGTTGCGGCGATTCGCCTGCGGGGAATTCCGC
>JAJFJX010000464.1 GCA_021773655.1 Panacagrimonas sp. | reverse complement strand
GCGGCTTGCGCAGCTGCGCGCGTACTGGGCGGGTGTGGGAGAGGACATGTTCATCCGCGACGTGGAGCGCCTTGCGCTGAAGCGATCCCTCTACACGAGCCAGCGCGCGCTCATCGCGCGGGTACGTGTGACCGATCTGCTGCTGCGCGCAGCGGGTTTCGATCCCGAGCGCCCCGAGGCCTTCGAGATGTCCAGCGCAGGGCTCCACGACGCGGGGTTCGTGGATTGGGTGCGCGCGAACGCGTCGCTGGTTGCGCCGGTCCACTCCATCCCTGCGGACCTCAACCGACGACCGGCTGAGTTTGTACGACGTGTGCTACGCGCGCACGGCATTGAGATGGTCAAGCACCGCCACCGCCGTGGTGGCACGCGGCATCGCTATTACACCGTGGAGATGGGCAGCTGGTCGCGTGCGCTGGCGTGGTCTGAGCAGGCGCACGCGCGCATCGCTTCACGGGGACGGACGATCCCAGCTGGCGTAGGAGGGCACGAACGGTCGCTGGATGCAGCTTCCACTGGAGAGCTTGACGATCCCGCCCTCCGGGGCCTGCACACAGCGCCCCGCGCTTCGCTTGCGCGGCACTGCGCGCAGTCTGCGGTGCCCACCCATGTGTGATGTGGGTGGGGGTTAGGCGCTGTGGCGTGGGTGGCGAGCGTCAGCGAGGTGCCTGCGCCGCAGCCCCCGAGGGTGGGTCTTGATCATGGGCTCAGCACGAATGGTAGCGGGCGTATATGAGTAGACATAACTGCCAGTCATCGGACCTTGCCTTCGATCGAGGCTCGTCAGGGAGGAAGCCGAACAGTCGTTTGGTGGCCTGGTTAGGTTTGGGTAATTTGGCCCCGACACTAAATGGAACAGGAGGTATAAGTGCGGCGAGCTGGCGTCCTCATGATCGTATTCGCAATTGTCTACGGGGCCTTGGGTTTTTTTCGCTTTGTCCGGCTCTCAGATGGAGGTGAGAGTTTCATCGTCGTGCTCATCGTCGTGGGTGTCGTACTCCTCATCAAAGATGCTTTGAAGCGTAAAGTGGAAGCTAAAAACTAACCCCACACTACACCTGGACAGGAAGACCCGGCCCGCCGGTCACCTTCTCAGGACGGCTCGCAAGTGGCTGCGTGAGTTCGAACTTGAACGAATCAGCCATGCTTTGCAGAGGCTAGGTCATCTCCTTCCGTTTGTCGGAGATACGACGAGGGGCCAGCCCCACGTGCACCCCCGCCCCCACCCCCGGTTGTGCTCACACCTCCCCCCCCCCGGGGTCTGGCAGTCTCGCCACCTCGCTGCGCTTGCTCGGCTCGTCGGCCAGGTCCACAGCTCCCACCCAGCCTGCGTAAGAGGCCCGCGTCCCCCCTTGACCTCCAATCTGGAGATTGCGCCTCGCTGCGTCGGTTCAAGGGGTCGCTTCGCTCGCCGCTCGGTCGCGGCGCCCTTGAGCCTCCTTCGCTCGGCGCTCGGGGTAGCTAAGAGGTCAAGGGGGGAGGCTGGGCGTTCGCTGGATCGAGCGGCGGGATCGGCTGCAAGCGCACGCGCAAGAGCTTGAGGAGGATCTCTCTGGGAAGAGACTCAGCTTCCAAGCCGAGCGGTCGCTGGTCGATGCCCCCTGTGCGCTCGAGCCATTGGCGGGCTTTGGTTTGCTTGGGACGGGGGACGGGAAAACCGAAGACGTCGAGCTGTCGGCGGTTGTAGTGGCGTGGGTCGATGAGGTGCTCGAGGCGAGTGTCTGGAAAGCCGAAGGCCGCAAGCTGGTTCTGGAAAGCAGCCGCGATGATGTGGCCGGACGGGTCGTAGTCGACGATGGCCAGAAGACACAGGGGGGTGTCTGGAGGCAGAAGGCCGCGAAGGTGCTCGGCGGTGTACTCGGAGGTCAGCGCGCTGGGAGCGCCGCCGAGGGCGAGGGTTGAAACGCCCCACTCGGCGTGGAGGTCGCGCAGGAAGCGGACCCATCCGCGCTTCTCAGCCACGACCATGACATGAGGGCGAGATGTGCCCAGACGACGGTTCTCCCAGTTCTCGTCTGTGAAGTCGAAGTCTTTGTATTTTAGCAGTCTATGTTCCATGACGAGGTCGGCGAACTCGTCGAGCATCAGGCCGTAAGGATCGCTGCGGGTGCGGTCGGCGCCTTGGAGATGAACGACGACCGGTTTAACAAATTGGTACCAAAAGGTTCTCAGGTTGCCGTAGATGGGGTCTTCGGTCCCAGCCCGGATGCGTTCATGAGCTTGCCAGATGACGCTGCGCAGCAGGCGGGCGAGGACCACGCGGCCTGAACGCTTGGAGCCGAAGTGTTCGATGAGTTCGGTGCGAGTCATCTCGCGGAAGTCTTTAGTGGACTCCAAGATCTCGAGCCTCTGCAAGGCGTCCTTCAAGGCTGGCATCCGCGGCCTCCTCGGCTCATAAAGGTTGGGCGGCCCGACTCGTAGGCCTAGATAGACCCTCAACGCGAGGCCGAGATGGTCAGTGTGCAACTCCCCGAGCCTTTAATGGAAGAGGTCGAGCGCCTCGCCGCTCATGTTGGCCAGAGCAGCTCCGAGTGGTTGGCTGCTGTGGTCCAACGCGCCGTTGGCCGGGCTGAGCAAGAGCGACTCAACGACCAGATGCGCGCCGAGCTCGGACCAGCACACGAAGAGATGCCGGTCGCTTTCCTCGCTGCCAGTCGCGCGTCGCTGAGCGATCTCTTCGATGAGCTGGAGGGAGACGCATGATTCGAGGCGCTGTCTGGCGTGTGGATTGGGCCGACCGTCGACCTCCCTTCGGAATCATCGTCTCGAACAACCTCCTCAACAGCGACTCGACCTGGCCCGGAGTCCTGGTCGTGCCTTTGTTACTGAAGGAGCCCAGGGACAGCCCTGCGAAGGTCCACATCCCAGCTGGGCAGGCTGGCATGACCCAAGCGCGCTGGGCTTTGTGCAGCGCTGTCAGCTTCATTGCCAAGCAGCAGCTACAGCCTCCGCGACTTGGGTGCGTATCAGACGATATTTTTAAGCAAATTCAAGATGCTCTGGCTTGGACGCTGCTCTGACAACCCGCAAAGGTGCACGGGTGCACTTTTGCGGCTCACGCCCTCGCTTGAGCAGCTCGCTGGGGTTGCCAGCTCGCTTGCCCGAGCATCGCGCGGCGATGCGATGGGGGGAGATCCCCCCAACTCTTTCCCTTCATAAGCGGCCCAGGCTGCAGACGTTGCACACGCCTCCGAGGCCTCCAGCACACAGCAGACCCCCTCATCAGCGGGCACGTTGGAGGCAAGAGATCACCCAAGCCTGGGTGGGAGACGTAGATCTGGCTGGTGAGCCGAGCGAGCGCAGCGAGGTGGCGAGCCAGCCAGCCCCCGAGGGAGGGGACAGCTGATGCTCCCACCCGACGCTTCTTCGCGTCAGCCCCTCGACGATGTAAGGTCAAGCCGCGCGACCGCGCCCCGAAAACGTACAGCGCCCCCAACAATACGATCCCCAAGATCTGGAAAACCAAAGGATCGAATGCTGCGGACGAAGACGCTCTCGGAGGGAGAGGTGCCCTCGAACGACGGAGGGCGTATCGACATACTTCGTCGCAGACCCATTCGGCGTCAACCGCCAAACCTACCAAACCCTCATCCCCATTCGATTGCGTCGTCTCCGCTCGGAACGACACATGCATCCCCGCCAACCAGCCCCGCTCTACCCCCCTCGTCTCGACATCTTCGCCCTCTGGCGCGCAGCACGCCCGGTGACCTCGGTCACCCCACGCGCCCTCGTCGAGCGCGGATTTAGACACGGCCATGTCGAGCAACTCGCCGCGCACGACCTCGTAAGATTCCTCCCCCGAGCGCGCTCGCACGCGCTCCTCGGACACCGCGGCGGTGCCCTCTTCGCGTTGTACGACCACCACGGTGAACTGCGGTGTATCCGCCGTCACAAACACGCGGCGCGCCGCCTCCTCGGAGCCGAGACGGTGCGAGGCCTGGTCCTCGCGAACGCCGCGGCGCGCGGCATGCTGGCCGGGATCACTACCCCCACAGTCGTGGCCTTCGCTGAGGGCGAATCCGACTGGCTGTCGTGGTGCCTCCACGCCTCCACGAATGTGCCCATCATCGGCCTGGTGAAGGGGTCGTGGACGAGCGAGCTCGCCGAGCGCATCCCCGACGGCTGCACCGTCGTCATCCGCACCGACCATGACCAAGCTGGCGATGACCTCGCCGCGATCGTCGGTCGGTCCCTACAGGACCGTTGCCGCCTCCTCCGCTCCACAGATGACGGCACGGGGCACGACCAACATGACATCTGGCACGCAGGTGCGCTGCCCTCAGATCCCCGCGAGGGGTGCGCGCCCTACGACCCTCCGCCAAAGCGCCCCACGCGCCGTACCCGACCCTCGTCGACGATCTCCCTCGATCCGACCTGTTTCGAGCTGTCCGACGAGCGGCGGCGAGCCCTGCGACTCTTGGCTGAGCGTGACATCGCCGCAGCTCTCGGCGACCTCCCTCGTCACGACGCGGCGCGTCGCGTGGGCCACATCATCGGCCGCCGGGTCGCGTGCGGCATCTTCGAGCATGAGCACGTTTCAACGTGGCGCTCGAACGTGATCGAGCGCGCCTCGGGCCGAGCCGCTCGCCGCAACTCACGCGACGCCTTCGAGGCGGGCCTGCGCTATGGTCAACGCGACCCCTACCTGCCCCCAAACCGCCCGGGCCCAACCCCCCGCAGGGCCGCTCCGAATGGGGCCGAGACCGCCCGGGCCCAACCCCCTGCCGAGCCCGCGAGGGCTAAAGAATCGCGAGTTGGGCCCATCCCTGACGATGGCCCCCTCCCCTCTCCCCACTTCCTCCCCCATCAGCGTCATCCCGAGCCCGCTTATGGGGGAGGAAGTGGGGGGGAAGGTCTGTCCCCCCCGAATGGGGGGGAGCCTGCCCGGACCCACCCCTCGGCCGAACCCTCGAGAGCTACGGAATCGCGAGTTGGGCCCAACCCGGATCGCCCGGGCCCAACCCCCCGCAGGGCCGCTTCGAATGGGGCCGAGACCGCCCGGGCCCAACCCCCTGCCGAGCCCGCGAGGGCTAAAGAATCGCGAGTTGGGCCCATCCCTGACGATGGCCCCCTCCCCTCTCCCCACTCTCTCCCCCATCAGCGTCATCCCGAGCCCGCTTATGGGGGAGGAAGTGGGGGGGAGGATCTGTCCTCCGAGGTAAGCCCACGCGACACGCAGCGTCCTTGGCCACCTCACATCGTCGAAGCGCTGGAGAATGGGGCTCGGGCGCACGTCATCCATCGGCGCTTCTTCGAGCCGCGCGACCTTGAGGACGTGGGCGAGGCGCGTGCGCTGCTGCTCAGTGGGATGATGGGTACGTTCAAAACGGGGTTGATCAGGTCGGTGGTCGATGGCTGCAGGGTTCGCGGCGAGGCTGTGCTCTACATCAGCGCTCGCCAACGGCTGCAGGACCAGGCGGCTGGGCGCCTGGGCCTCGACAGTTACCTTGATCTAGACGACGTCGGGCATGCGGAGATGCTCTCGATCTGCGTGAACAGCCTCGAACGCGTCGACCTCCGAGCCTCCACGGTGGAAGTGACCGACGTGGTAGGTCACACACGCGCGCGGCGCTTCGGGGCGGTGATCATTGACGAATCAGAGGAGGTCGTCAGTGCCCTCTATTCGAAGCTCGTCGGGACGCGCTCGCCTGAGTTGTATCAAAAGCTCGTCGCGGTGATGCGTTGCGCGCGTCAGGTCGTCTGCGCGGATGCGTCTTTGGGCCCGGTCACGATGCAGCTGGTGCGTGGGGCGCTGGAGCTGCCTGAGCACGGTTCATTGGCCGAATTTCATTTGCACAACACATACGTCGACCCGGGCCGCAGCGCGCTCTTCTACCCTTCGCAGGACGCGCTGCTCAATGATCTGCTCGCTGCGCTCATCGAGGGCGATCGTGTGGCGGTGTTCACGACGTTCGCAGCCCACACAGAGATGATCGGGCGTCTCCTGTCAGGGATCACGGCGGAGGAGTTGGGGTGTTTGGGGGTGCGCGCGGACCTCGTGGCGCGGCTGCGGCGTGAGCGCTCCGAGCTGCGGGTGTTGACGCTCACGGCAGACAGCGCGGGGGGTGACGAGCAGGCCGCGTTCCTCGCAGATCTTGAGGGTGGCACGCGTGCATACGATGCGATCGTCTATACGGGCGTGATGGGTTTGGGTGTGTCGATCGACGAGTCCGTCGACCGAGTGTACGGGCTGGTGGGTGCGGGGCTGCACACGGCATCGGGTGTGATGCAGGGTGAGTGGCGCTTCAGGAACCCGCGCGACCTGTGCATGCACATGCACATCGAGGCGCGGTGTGACACGCGCACGACGTGTCGCAACGAGCTACACCAGCAGGCGTTGTCGCTTGCCTTGCAGGCTGACTCTGCACTGCCGCGGCTGCGTCAGGAGGTCAGTGATGGCTTCCTCGTGACCGCGCCCGAGAACGAGGCGCATTACCAGCTGTACCTCACGACACGCGCGCACGAGCACGCGGAGTCGAATAACCTCAACGCGTCGGTGCGTGCGTGGCTCGATGGC
>JAJFJX010000463.1 GCA_021773655.1 Panacagrimonas sp. | reverse complement strand
TCCGGCGTCAGGTAAGTAGTGAAGAACACCGTGCCGCCGGTGCTCAGGGGTTGCGAGAAGGCTTTCTCGCCGCGTCCGGACAGGTGCAGCTTCCAGCCGATCGCGCCCTGGGCCGCAGCGCCACAGTCGATCGCGCCGGTGGCGCACAGGGCGCCCAGGTCGACGAAGTCGCTGTGCGACGTCAGTTCCGCTTCGCTGTCGAGGATCTGGGCCGTCACCTTGCCGCTGCTGACATCGCGGTCGCGATAGACGTAGAGATAGTTCTGCGCGGTGACATTGAATGGATCGGCGCGATCACCGGAGCCGAACACGATGGCGTCATAGGCGCCGCTGGCGTCTCGGAAGGGAACGTAGTCCGGGGCGTGGAAGAAGCGACGGTCGGCCGCGACGCTGGCGCTGTGGTGACGCCCGACGCTGGCCAGCGGAGTCAGCGTCCAGTCGCTGCGCTCGATGTCAGGAAAATCGGCGCGCCACAGACGTCCGCCGGTGTCCACCGCGTACAGGCGATCCAGAAGGCCGTTGCCGTCGCTGTCGATCACGGTGGTGTCGGCGGCAATGCCATCCTGCAGCAACGGGTGCGAGAAGCTGCGGCTGGCGCTGTCGTAGGGCGACACCAGGCCCAGCGCGCCGCGCCGCGCTTTCCAGATCAGTTCGCCGCTCAGTGCATCGACCATGTACAGCGCGTTGCCACGGGTGTCGTCGGCGCCCAGCACGCCGTCGCTGCCACGCGCCGCGTCCTTGCCGACACGCGCCAGTGCGGCATCGCGTCCTCCGTCGTAGCCCCCGGCGAACACGATCACGCTGCGGGTGACGATGTTGCCGCCGTCCTTGAACCGGATGCGACCGGCCTGCGGGCTGGAGAAGCTCAGCCCCATTTCGGCAAACCAGGCGGCGGAACCCGCCACCAGGCCGTTGGCGTTGTGCAGGCCGTCCGGCCCGATCCGCCACATCAGCGAGGGGTTGTCGGGGTTGGTGATGTCCAGTCCATAGAGCCGGGTGCCCCCACGGCGCAGCCCGAAATAGACCGCCGCCCGATCATGCGGGTTGCTGGCGTCGATCTTGCCGTCGGCCGCACCGCCGTCGATCGAACGGTCGCGAAGCACCACCGTCGGTGCGCCGTCGACGCCATAGGGGAAGTGCACCGTCGGCTGGTTGTCGCGCAGGCGTTTCTGCTGGTCCATGACCGCGCGCGGCATGAACGCCCAGCTTTCGCTGCCGGCCTGGGCGCCGACGCTGGTGGTGTTTGCAACCATGCGCAGCCAGCCGTCGGCAGCGCCGTAGACCACGCGGATGTCGGGGTTGGACTCGCTGTAGCCACCGCGGGCGCCGTAGTTGATCGCCACCGGACGCGAATGCAGCACCGCGCCGTGCAGCCAGTCGCGTCCGATCCGCGTGCCGGCCGGGTCCAGCGGTGACTGGCTGGTACCAACCTCGTAGCCGCGCGCGTACAGCAAAAGGGCATGGGCCTCGGCGTCACTGGCGGCGCCGAACAGCGGGCGCAGTTCTGCGCGCACGGTGCTGTCGTCGGCGTTCATCGCGGCCAGGCTCGGCACGCCGTTGTTGTCGTGGTGTTCGTAGAACAGCTTGCGGTTGTCGGCGCCATTGCCGCGGCCGGGGTCGCCGCCGCCGTTGGGCTGGTAGCCGGCGATGTTCTGTCCGGCGCCGCCGAGCGTGGTATCGCGCCCGTCGGCGGTGCTGGCCCCGAGCAGGGCGGTCCGGGTCCAGAAGCTCAGGGCTCCCGGGTCGATTCGACCATCGGCAGCGATCGCCGGAAGGCCGTTGGCATCGCGGTAGGTGTAGGCGCCGTCTTCGGCCTGGGCCTCGAATTTCTTCAGGTTGCCCGGCCAGCGGGGCTTCTGTTCCAGTGCGGGACGAAAGCCGCCGAAGAAGGCCTCTCCGCGGACTCGCCCCGGCTGCTGCGGATCGGCGGTGTTGCTGGGCGTGAGCAGGCTGGCGTCGACCTGCAGGACCGGCTGCAGGAACTCGGCCACGGTCTGGCCGAGATTGAGCAGCCCCAGGTTGTTGACATAGGTGGTGGCGTTGAGCCCGAGCTGGGTCAGCGCGTCTAGATCGGACAGATTGTCCTGCAACACGAAGTGCGACCGCAGGGCGATGCGATTGCCGCCGGCATCGACGAAGCCGGTGTCCTGGGCCTCGCGCACCACCTGTTCGAATCTCAGCTCGCCGCCGATCTCCGCGCCGGGCAGGTAGTGGCGCAGGCGCTCGTCGGATTCGTCATCACGCGTACTGTTGGTCAGCTGCACGTTGAGCACGTTGACGGTGTCGCACTGCGCCGGTGGCTGGATGTAGCTGCCGCCGCTTTCGATAGACCTGTCCCGCGCCAGCAGTCCGGTGAGGCCGTCCCATCGGTTCAGCGGCGCATTGAACACGGCATCGCCGGCCAGGTAATGGATGATCTCGGCGTAGGCTTCCTTGCCCTGGAAGGGCGGCAGCAGCTGCGTGGGCGTGGTCAGCGTGGTTGCCAGCAGGGCACTGGTGGCGTCGAGCACATTGGCCGGACGCAGGGCGTCGGTGAGCAGGTTGACGACCCGTGTCAGCAACTGGGTCACCGCGCCCTGGTCGACCAGGGGCGTGAAGCCCACCAGGAAGTAGGCGCCGTTGCTGCAGGCCACGGTTTCCCGGCGCGAGGTCGGGATCGAGGCCTGCTCGCCGAAGTCGCAGTCACTGCCAGGCGCGCCCTGGGCATTGGCGCGGTCGCCGTGCGAAATCATGATCGCCACCCGCGAGTTGATCAGCTGGTTGAGGATCGATTCGAGCAGCGACACCAGCCCGACCTGGCCCAGGTTGAGCACCCCTGAGATCGTGGTGTTGAGCAGGCCGGTAACGGTGGCCGGCAGCTGGCCGATCACCGTGCTCAGCAGCGGATCGACCAGGCCCGCGACCAGTTGACCGACGAAACCGCCGAGCAGTCCGTTGACCACGCTGCCCAGCAGCGGAATGCCGAGCAGGAAGTCCAGGGTGCCGCAGGACAGGCTGGTAACCCCGCCCAGCAGAGCCTTCAGCAGCGGCCCGACCGCCGGCAACTGCACCAGCGGGGATTGCACGCCCAGCAGGCCGTAGAGATTGCAAAGGGCGCGCGCCCGGCTGGCGTCATTGCTGCCGGTGCCGAGCAGCAGGCTGCCGAGCAACCCGGAAGGGTCCTGGCTGATGCCGCCGAGCAGGTCCGAGAGCAGTGCGTTGTTGCGCAGGTCCAGACACAGTTGCGGGGCGTCGGGATTGGCGCTGTTGCTGGCCGGCGTCAGCACGCTGTTGCAGATGCCGAGCAGGTTCAGATCCAGCACCAGAACGGTCATCGGCGGACGCAGGCTGTTGTCCGGCGCCTGGGTGTAGATCTCGATGTCGTCGGCATGCAGCGTGGGCGCGACCATTGCGGTGCCCAGCAACA
>JAJFJX010000462.1 GCA_021773655.1 Panacagrimonas sp. | reverse complement strand
GTAGAAGTCGACGTTGGGGTAGAGCTTGCGCTGCTTGAAGTAATCGTCGTTCAGGGCGATGTCTTCGAGCTTCATCGCCAGCTCCAGGGTCGGATCATCGACCTTGAGCGCTTCGAGCACCTTGTGGCACTGCTCGCGGATGATCGTTGCGCGCGGGTCGAAGTTCTTGTAGACGCGATGCCCGAAGCCCATCAGGCGCACGCCCGAGTCCTTGTCCTTGACCTTGTCCATGAAGCCCTGCACCTGCTTCACGTCGCCGATCTCATCGAGCATGTTGAGCACGGCCTCGTTGGCACCGCCATGCGATGGCCCCCACAGCGCCGCGATTCCCGAGGCGATGGCCGCGTAGGGGTTGGTGCCGGTGGAGCCGGCCATGCGCACGGTGCTGGTGGAGGCGTTCTGCTCGTGGTCGGCGTGCAGGATGAACAGGATATCCAGCGCCTTGGCCGCGATCGGATTGACCTCGTAGGGCTCGGCGGGCACCGCGAACATCATGTGCAGCAAGTTGGAGCAATAGTCCAGATTGTTCTGCGGATACATGAACGGCTGGCCGAAATACCTCTTGTAGGCTGCCGCCGCGATGGTCGGGATCTTGGCGATCATGCGGTGCGCGAAAATCTCGCGGTGCCGCGGATCCTTGTTGTTGGTGGTGTCGTGATAGAACGCCGACAGCGAGCCGACCACGCCGGTCATCATCGCCATTGGGTGGGCGTCGTAGTTGAAGCCGCTGAACAGGTTCTTCAGCGACTCGTTGATCATGGTGTGCTTGCGGATGTTGGCGTCGAACTGCGCAAGCTGGTCCTGATTCGGCAGATCTCCATTGAGGATCAGATATGCCACCTCGATGAAACTGCAGTGCTCGGCGAGCTGCGAAACCGGGTAGCCGCGATACAGGAGTACGCCCTCGTCACCGTCGATGTAGGTGATGGCCGACTGCGTGGAACAGGTCGAGGTAAATCCGGGATCGTAGGTGAACACACCCAGCTTGCCGTAGACCTTGCCGACGTCCAACCCCGGGGGCCCGAGCGTGCCGCCGACGGCGGGAAGGTCGATCGATTCCCCACTGGACTGATTGACCAAACTGTAGGTCGCGCTGCTCATCCGCTAGCTCCCTGGTACGTGACATAGATCGGTAGGGGTCAGGCCCAGCGCACGCGATGCGCCTGACTGCCGGTTTCGGGCCCGCCCGCTGGACGGTGGGCTCCGGGGCCGCACGGGCTCGCGATCAGCAATGCATCGCGCCGTCCGAACCACCGGGAAGGACCGAAAGCTTAACGACTTTTGTTGTGTGCACGCCAGCGACGATGCGCCCGGGTGACCCGGATGGATTTGCCGGCATGGCCCAGCCTGGGACCAGCACGTCCCGTGCCAGCCGTCGGCCCGGGACCCGGAAACGAACGGGCGGCGCCCGCGGCGGCCACCCGTTCAGCCGAAGGCCGGATCAGCCCTTGGCGCCGGCGTAACGCTTCTTGAAGCGGTCGACCCGGCCACCGACTTCAACCACACGCTGCTTGCCGGTGTAGAACGGGTGGGAGTGCGAGGACGTATCCAGCGTCACCAGTGGATACTCCTTGCCATCTTCCCAGGTGATCCTGTCCTTGCTCGACAGAGTCGAACGGATCCGGAAAGTGTGCCCGGCAGCGTTGTCCTTGAATACGACGTAGTCGTAGCCCGGATGAATGTTCGGTTTCATTGAGAACGGCCCGCGACCGCAAAAAAGGGCGCGAAGTGTAGGGCGGCGTGCCAAGCGGCGCAACCGCGAAGCAGAGGCGCCTTAAAGCTGCGGCGCCTTGCGCTCGCCGGGTGCCGCCGCCTTCGTGTCCATCCCCTGGCCCGGCTCCATCTGCGGCATCACCCGCGGGCGCGATGCCGCCCGTGTCGGGTTTCGATAGCGCCGCCACGCCATGGCGAAGAACACCAGCACCGCCACCGCCATGCCGGCGTGCACCATCCAGTTCGGCTCCATGAGTGTCTCCCTTGGCCGGCCTCGGGCCGGCAGTTGGCAACTGTCGCGGCCGATCGCAGGATGCGCCGGTCGGGTGCGCAGAATCAGCGCAACCGTCGCCTGGATGTACGCGATGGCCGACCGGTGGCAGCCTGGGGCTGCCCAAGCGCGGTGGGCGCAGTGGGCGCGGTGGGCTCGCCGGCCGCCGGCTCCGACACCGGCGGCGGCGCGGCCAGAACCGCATCGTCGGGTCCGTGGCGCTCGGTCAGCCAGCGCTCCTGGAACACGAAGCGGGACACCTGGCCGATGTCGTACAGGTACCAGACATTGACCGAACTGCCGACCAGCGCGCCCAGCACGGGGACCACGCCAGCGGCCTTGCGTTGACCGAGGTTGATGCCCAGCTTGCTGGCGAGATTGCGCATGGAGAACACCGCCGCTTCCTTGGCGAACTCCCGCTCGGCAGCGCGCTCGACTCCGTCGCGCCAGGCGGCGTCGTCAAGGCTGCCCGGCTCGAAGTTGCGAAGCGCCTGCACCGCGGTCTGCTTTTCTTCCATGCTGTTGGCCGAGGCCAGCGCGAAGATGCCGATCGCCAGCTGGCGGTGGCCGGGCTGGCGCAGGTCCTCGCCGTAGCACAGGCCCACGCGGTGGATGGTCCGCAGCGCCAGCGCCACCAGCGCCGGCACGTCGGCAACCATGCCGGCGGCGCCGGCGGCACCGAACGCGGCACCGCCGACTCCGGCCAGGGCCATGGCGCGACGTTGTTCGCTCTTCATCAGCGTGTCGCAACGCTGCAGGCTGCCACCGCGCAGTTCGGCCAGGGTGCCGACGCCGGCCCGCGCCAGCAGCCGGCGCTGGTCGGACAGCTTTTCGGCCAGCCGGTTGACCCCGTCCAGCGCCGCGCGCAATGACGCTTCGGGCAGCAACGCCTGCACCGCGCCGGCAATCTGTCCGCCGGGTTTGGACAGCAGGCGCGTGCCCCAGCCGGGGCGTTCGGCCTGCCACTGGCGGATGGCGTCGAGTTGGCTTGCCTCGTAGTTTGTCAATGCGCTCATGGCCGGGTTCGGATCGGGATGGCGGCGGAGTTGCTCGGGATGTATCGCGAGCCGACGCGCAGTCTGCCATGGTGCGCGGGCACCGCCCCTGAACGCTCTATCCTGAACGCCCGCCGATGTGCCTGATCGCCCTTGCCTGGAACGCCGAACCCGAACATCGCCTGCTGCTGCTGGCCAATCGCGACGAGTACCACGCCCGTCCCAGCGCGCCACTGTCATGGTGGCCGGACATGCCGATCCTGGCCGGGCGCGACCTGCTCGAAGGCGGGACCTGGCTGGGACTGAGCCGGCAGGGTCGGGTCGCCGCGGTCACCAACGTGCGCGGCGCCGATGCCGGTCGTCGTTTTGCCCGTTCTCGTGGCGCGCTGGTGACCGACTTCCTGCGAGATCGGCAGCCCGCAGCGGACTGGGCTGCGGCACTGGCGCCGCAGGCGGGAGCGTATGGCGGATTCAACCTGCTGCTCTATGACGGCCGCGATCTGGTCTACGCCAGCAACCGGCCGTCTTTTGGCGTTGCATTGGTGGCACCAGGCATCCACGCCCTGAGCAATGCCGCACTCGACACCCCCTGGCCCAAGGTCACCGCGGCGCGAACCCGACTGCAATGGGCCCTGTCCGAACAGGCCGACGACGACCGGCTGCTGGACTCGATGAATGACCGCCACTGCGCCGACGACACCGACCTGCCAGACACCGGCGTCGGTCTGTCGGCCGAGCGGCTGCTGTCACCGGCCTTCATCCGCAGCGACGCCTACGGCACCCGTTGCACCAGTCTGCTGCGACTGCACTCCGATGGCCGTGTGCTGCTGCGCGAGCGGCGCTATGACGCGGCCGGAGCGAACAGCGGCGAGACCGCCCAGCAGCTACAGCTGGCCGCCGGCCGGGCTCAGGACACCGACGGCTGACCACACGACCAGCACAGCGCGAAGTTACCGGGCACGCGCTCACCGCAGGGACAGCCCCAGTCGGCGTCGGCGGGTTCGCGGCGCCGGTAGATCTGCAGGATCTCCTGCGCCAGCGTCTCGTCGCGATCATCTCGCAGCATCACCCGCGGATAGGAATCGGCGGCGATCTCGCCGCGCGCCGACCACAGGGCCGCGCCGAAGACCTCGCAGGCGATGTGCTCGGCCTGCAGCAGGCCGCGCACGATTTCGGCCTCGATCGGGTCGGCGGCAACGTAGACACATTTCATGCCCCATGGTGCGCCGGTCAGCGACGCCAGGCGAGCACCGTCGGGTCGGTGTCCGGCTCAGCCCAGGCTCAGGCCACCGTCGACCGGGATTACCGCGCCGGTCAGGTAGGCCGCTTCGCCCGATAGCAGGAACTGCACCATGCGTGCGACTTCGCCTTCCCCGCCCAGGCGCCCCAGCGGGATACGACGCAGTTCCTCGGCCTGCTGGGCATCCGAAAACTGCGGCTGATCCGCCCACACCATGTGCCCGGGGGCGACACCGTTGACGCGCAGACGCGGCGCCAGTTCCAGCGCCAGGGCCTCGGTCAGGGTCCACAGCCCGCCCTTGGCCGCAAGGTAGGCCGAGAACTGTGGCCGTGGACGACGCGCATGGACGTCGATGATGTTGACGATGGCGCCGCCGTCGACCAGCCGCCCGGCGCAGGCCTGGGACAGAAACAGCGGCGCGCGCAGGTTGC
Source organism: Panacagrimonas sp. (assembly GCA_021773655.1). Classification (GTDB taxonomy): domain Bacteria; phylum Pseudomonadota; class Gammaproteobacteria; order Nevskiales; family Nevskiaceae; genus Panacagrimonas. The sequence goes on along the minus strand of JAJFJX010000462.1, from coordinate 6,942 downwards.
TGCCGATGAGGTCGTCGAACTGATCGGGGCGCAGGCCGGCCAGCGGTGTGGCGTAGTAGCTCGATGCGTTGTTGACCAGCGCATCGAGTCGGCTCCAGCGCGCCCACGCCTGCTCGGCCAGCCGCCGGATCGCGTTCAGGTCCAGCAGGTCGGCCTGCAGCACCTGCGCCGAATCCGGCCGCAGTGCGTTGAGTTCGGACCCGAGCCGCTCGGCCGCGTCGAGCGACGAGCGGCAGTGCAGCAGCACCCGGTGCCCCTGCTGGTGCAGGCCGCGCGCGATGGCCGCGCCGATGCGGCGTGCCGCGCCGGTGACCAGAGTCACCGGCGGTATGGCCTCGGATGGCTTGCGTATCATCATCGGCACGCATCCTAACCGTCCCGCGCCGAGCACGGCGCCGGACTTCACCGGTCCCTTGTGAACAGCATCCTCGACGCCATCCTGCTGGGCCTGATCGAGGGCCTGACCGAGTTCCTGCCGATCTCCAGCACCGGGCACCTGCTGATCGCCCAGCACTGGCTGGGTCGGCGGACGGACCTGTTCAACATCGCCATCCAGTCCGGCGCCATCCTCGCCGTTACCCTGGTCTACCGCGAACGCATCCACGGTCTGATCGTCGGCTGGAAACAGCCCGACCAGCGCGATTACGCGCTCAAGCTCGGCGTCGCGTTCGGGATCACCGCAGTGTTCGGTCTGCTGGCCAAGGCGATGGGCGCCGAACTGCCCGAACAGGTCTGGCCGGTCGCCTCCGCGCTGGTGCTGGGCGGGGTATTCATCCTGTGGGTCGAACGCCGGGTCGCCGGGCTGCCCGCGGTCGCCACGGTGACCTGGACGGTGGTCATCGCGGTGGGTCTGGCGCAGGTGCTGGCCGGTGTGTTCCCCGGCACTTCGCGATCGGCGGCGGCGATATTTGCCGCCATGCTCGCCGGCCTGACCTTGCGCACGCGGGCGGCGGAATTCGCCTTCCTGGTCGGCATCCCGACCATGTTCGCAGCCACCGGATACGAGTTCATGCGCACGCTGACGCAACCCGGCGCTGCAGGAGCCGAGCCGTGGCTGGAGCTGGGCGTGGCCTTCGCGGTGTCGGCCATCACCGGTTTCGCCGCGGTCAAGTGGCTGCTCGGCTACATCGCAGGGCACAGCTTCGTGCCGTTTGCCTGGTATCGCATCGCCCTGGGCGGCGTGCTGCTGGCGGGGTTGTAGGTCGGGCAGTGGACGTCCGCCTGCTGCCACCTGCGATTCGTTCCGGGGTTGCCGGGCGCGAGGCGATCTCGCGCGCCTGGCTGGGCGAAGAGGCCGCGCTGATCCGGGCCTGTGCGGCAGACTTGGCGGCGGCGGGCTTGCCGGCGCAGGCCGTGCAGGCGCGGGCCGCGGGCTGGGTCGGACTGGTGCGCGCACTGGATCGCGCGCCCACACCGCTGGACGCCTTCATGCGCGAATACGACCTGTCCAGCCGCGAGGGGGTACTGCTGATGTGCCTGGCCGAGGCGCTGCTGCGCATCCCGGATTCGGCGACGGCGGAAAGGCTGATCGCCGACAAGCTCGGCAGCGGCGCCTGGAAGCGGCATCTGGGCCATTCGGCCTCGTTCTGGGTCAATGCCTCGACCTGGGGGTTGCTGCTCACCGGCCGGCTGGTGCGGCGCGAAGCAGGTGGCGGCAGTGATGTCATCGAGGCCCTGCGGCATGCGACCGGCCGTCTCGGCGAGCCCGCCATCCGGCTCGCGCTGCGCCAGGCCATGCGCCTGATGGCCGAGCAGTTCGTGATGGGTCGCGACATCGAACTGGCGTTGCGCCGAGCGGCCACCCGTCCGCATGAGCGGCACAGTTTCGACATGCTCGGCGAAGCGGCGCTGACCGCCGCCGATGCGCGCCGTTACCGTCAGGCGTATCTGCACGCCATTGACGCCATCGGCCGCAGCGGCGACCCGCAGGCCCCGATCACGGCTCGGCCCGGCATCTCGATCAAGCTGTCGGCCCTGCACCCACGTTACGAGATCGCCCAGCAGCAGCGGGTGCAGCGCGAACTGGCGCCGGTCCTGCTGGAACTCGCGGGTGCCGCGGCCAGCGCCCGGCTGTGCCTGACCGTCGACGCCGAGGAAGCCGACCGCCTGGAACTGTCGCTGGACCTGATCGAGGCTGTGTTCAGCGATTCCGGCCTGCCGCCCTGGGATGGTTTCGGCGTGGCGGTGCAGGCATGCCAGATGCGCGCGTTGCCGCTGATCGACTGGCTGGCCGCGCTGGCGCAGGATCGGGGCCGGGTCCTGCAGGTGCGCCTGGTCAAGGGCGCCTACTGGGATACCGAGATCAAGCGCGCCCAGGAACAGGGCCTGCCCGGCTACCCGGTGTTCACCCGCAAGTCGCGGACCGACGTCCATTACCTGGCCTGTGCGCGGCGCCTGCTCGACGCGCGGCCCGGTCTGTACCCGATGTTTGCCACCCACAACGCGCACACCCTGGCCGCGATCCATGCCCTGGCGGGGCCCCCGACCGGGGCCGGGGACGACTTCGAGGTCCAGCGCCTACACGGCATGGGCGAGCGTCTGCACGAGGTGGTGGGTCAGCACACGGGCGCCACCTGCCGGGTGTACGCACCGGTCGGCTCGCACGAGGACCTGCTGCCCTACCTGGTGCGCCGGCTGCTGGAAAACGGCGCCAACACCGGCTTCGTCAACCGCCTGCATGACGAACGCATGGCGCCCGAGGCACTGGCCGCCGACCCGGTCGATGACGCTCGCTCGGCCGAACCTTCGTTTCCGCGGCCCTGTGATCGCGGCAGCGACGTCCCGGCGCAAGCCACCGGGCTGAACCTGGCCGATGTCACCGTGCTGCAGTCGCTGGCCGGCGCGCTGGCGCAGCGGCGGACCGCCGCAATGCCGCTGGTGGACTCCGCGGTCGCCGTGACGCTGCCCGCAGGCGGCTCCGGCCGCGCCGAAGCGGTGCGGGCGCCGGCCGATGGACGTCGCATCCTCGGCCACTGGCGCGCGCTGGACCCGGCCCACTTGAGGCCGATCTGCCGCGCGGCGCAGGCGGCTCAGCCGGACTGGGACGCACGCCCGGCGGCGACCCGCGCCGATGTGCTCGACGCTGCGGCGCAGGCGCTGGAGGCCGAGCGCGTCGAATTCATCGACCTGCTGATCAACGAGGCCGGCAAGACCCTGGCCGACGCCGATGCCGAGGTGCGCGAGGCGATCGACTTTCTGCGCTACTACGCCGCCCAGGCGCGGACCCGCATGGGTGCGCCGTTGTCGCTGCCGGGACCCACCGGCGAAAACAACGAACTGCGCCTGCACGGCCGTGGCGTGTTCGCCTGCATCTCCCCGTGGAATTTTCCGCTGGCCATCTTCACCGGCCAGATCGCTGCGGCCCTGGCCAGCGGCAACACGGTGCTGGCCAAGCCGGCCGAACAGACGCCGCTGATCGCGGCACGCATGACCGCGCGGCTGCACGCAGCCGGCGTTCCTCGACCCGCCCTGCAACTGCTGCTGGGCGACGCGACGCTGGGTGCCGCGCTGGTCGCGCAGCCGCAGTTGGCCGGGGTCGCGTTCACCGGGTCGCTGCCGGTGGCACGCCGGATCCAGCGCGTGCTGGCGGCCGGCGACGGCGCGCTGGCCGTGCTGATCGCCGAGACCGGCGGCCAGAACGCGATGATTGCAGACTCCTCGGCGCTGCCCGAGCAACTGATCCGTGATGTCCTGCGATCGGCCTTCGGCGCCGCCGGCCAGAGATGTTCGGCGCTGCGCGTGCTGTACCTGCAGGACGACATCGCCGAGGCCGTCATCGAGCGCCTGCGCGGTGCGATGCGCGAGTTGCGGGTCGGTGATCCGGCGCGGCTTGCAACCGACGTCGGCCCGGTGATCGACGCCGACGCTCGCGCACGCTTGCTGGCACACGTCGACGACCTGCGCCTTCAGGGTCGACTGATCGAGCAGCTCGCGCTGGACCCGGACTGTGCGCACGGCACGTACGTGGCGCCCTGCCTGGCCCGGGTGGACGGCATCCACGCGCTGTCCGAGGAGCATTTCGGGCCGATCCTGCACGTGACGACGTTTCGCGCGGGCGATCTGGACGCGGTCGTCGAGGCGATCAACGCCAGTGGCCACGGCCTGACCCTGGGCCTGCATTCCCGAATCGAGATGACCTGGCAGCAGGTGGCGGCGCGGGCGCGGGTCGGCAATCTCTACATCAATCGCGCCATGACCGGCGCCGTGGTCGGCAGTCAGCCCTTCGGCGGCGAGGGCCTGTCCGGCACCGGCCCCAAGGCCGGCGGTCCCAATTACCTGACACGCTTCTGCTGCGAGCGTGCGCTGAGCGTCAACACCGCGGCGGTGGGCGGCGACGCGGGGCTGCTCAACCCGCCCGGCTGACCGGACCCGTCGGGACCGCGTCGTGGGCGGGCCCGGCCCAGTGCCGGTATTCACCGGACTGAACCGCCGCCACCCAACCGGGATTCTCCAGGTACCAGTCCACGGTACGCGCCAGGCCGGTCTCGAAACTCTCCAACGGCGTCCAGCCCAGCTCGCGTTCGATCTTTGCGGTGTCGATGGCGTAGCGACGGTCGTGGCCGGGACGATCAGGTACGAAGGTGATCAGCCGCGAATGCGGTGCCGACTGCGGGCGCCGCAGGTCCAGCAGTTCGCACAGCCGCTGCACCACATCGATGTTGCGCCGCTCGGCCCTGCCGCCGATGTTGTAGGTGTGCCCGATGTGGCCTCGTGCCAGCACCACCCGCAGCGCGCAGGCATGGTCGTCCACGTAGAGCCAGTCGCGCACGTTGGCGCCGTCACCGTAGACAGGCAGCGGCCGCCCCGCGACGGCATTTGCGATCATCAGCGGGATCAGCTTCTCCGGAAACTGGCAGGGCCCGTAATTGTTCGAGCAATGGGTGGTCAGGGTCGGCAGGCCGAAGCTGTGGTGCCAGGCGCGGACCAGGTGGTCGGAGCCGGCCTTGCTCGCCGAGTACGGCGAGTTGGGGGCAAAGGCGGTGGTCTCGGAAAAGGCCGGCTCATCAACCCCCAGCGAGCCGAATACCTCGTCGGTGGAGACGTGCAGAAATCGGAATTCGCCGCGCGCCGGTTCATCCAGTGCCTGCCAGTAGGCCAGCGCTTCCTGCAACAGAACCAGGGTTCCGAACACGTTGGTCTGCACGAAGGCCGCCGGATCTTGCAGGGAGCGATCGACGTGGGTCTCCGCCGCCAGGTGCAGGATCGCGCGCGGTCGGTGCTCGGCCAGGACGGCACGCACCGCCGTGGCGTCACGGATGTCGGCGCGCACCAGCCGATGGCGTGGTGCGTGCAGGGCCTCGCCCAGAGACAGGGGATTGCCGGCGTAGGTCAGGGCGTCCAGCGATACCACCTGCGCCCGGGTCTGGCCGAGCAACTGGCGGACCAGCGCCGAGCCGATGAAGCCTGCGGCCCCGGTCACCAGCAGCGGACGTTCATCCAGCGTGTCGAGCTCGTTCATGGTGGGCGCACGGTACTGCAGCAGCAGCGGCCAGCCCAGTGCTGCGGTCCGGTCCGGCGGCCGACCGCCGGATCAGAAACCGCGCCGGATGGCTTCGTTGACAGCCTCCGGGGCCGCTCCTAAGCTCGTCCGGTCCGTTTCAGCCGGGGTCTACCTTGCGCAAGTTCCTGATCAGCCTGAGCCTGGCGGCCTGCACCGCGTTCGCCGGCATGTCGGCGCAGGCCGGCGGCGATGCACCTCGCAGCGTCGACGGCGCGCCCTCGGCCGGGGCGATGACCCTCGACCTGCTGGTGGTGCGGCCGGTGTCGCTGCTCGCCACTGTCCTGGGCACTGCAATCTTCATCGTACAGGCGCCGATCTCCGCGTTTCACGAAAACGGGCTGCAGACCACCGGACGCAAGCTGGTTTACGAGCCGGCGCATTTCACCTTCGCCAGACCGATCGGCGACCTCGACTGAAGCGCGTGTACTGAAGCGCGTGTGAAGACTTCGTCGCGAACTGCCGAGCGCAGCAGCGAACACATCAGGACCATTGGCTGCCTCTGACCCAGCTCGTCGGGGAAAACGCTCAGCGCAACACTTCACCTTCGGCGTTGAGCACCGTCACCTTGCCCAGCTCCAGCGCCCGCAGCGGCGCTTCGATCTGCGCGAGGTCACCGACCACCACCCAGGTCAGCGCCTGCGGATGCATCAGCGCGCGCGCCGCCGCCAGGACCTCGTCAACTCCCAGCGACCGCACCTCGGGCACCAGGTCGTTGTAATAGCTGTCGGCCAGCCCGAACTGCAGGATGTCGAGGTAGGAGCGCGCCAGATCCGAGATGGTCTCGTGATCACCGGGCAGACCCACCACCAGATTGTCGGCCGCCAGGTCGAGTTCGGCTTCGGTCACCGGCCGGGGGCCGGTGATGTCGTCGAGCTCTCTGAGCATCTCCTTGATGCTGTCGGCGGTGCGGTCGGTCTGCACCTGGGCATAGACCGAAAACACGCGCTGACCGCGCGCACTGCCCAGCGAACTGCTGGCGCCGTAGCTCCAGTGCTTTTCCTCACGCAGGTTCATGTTCAGTCGCGAAACGAACAGGCCGCCGAGCACAGAACTGGCCAGATTCATCGCGGTGTCGTCGGGGTGGGACTTGGGCGGCGCCAGGTGCGCGCCCAGTACCAGCGACTGCGCCGCTCCGGGCTTGTCGATCAGGAACAGGCGCGGTGCCGGTGGCAATGCAATCTTGACCAGATCCTTGCCGGGGATTTCCTGGCCCGGTGCCTTCCAGCGCCCGAAGGCTTCCTCCAGCAGGGGCTTGATCTGCGCCAGGGTGGTGTCGCCGACCACCAGGATGCGGGCGTTGTCCGGCCGCAGCCACTGGGCCTGGAAACGGCGCAGGTCGGCCACCGTCATCGCCTTCACCGAAGCTTCGGTGCCGGAGCCCGAACGGGTGCCGGCATAGGCGTGATCGGGACCGAACAGCAGGCGCGGGTAGATGCGCGTGG